>JBFMAJ010000074.1:0-9046 GCA_040755775.1 Nitrospirota bacterium | reverse complement strand
TGGTCTTTCACGAAGAGAGCTACCGGGTGGACGTCACCGTCCGCGCCGACGGCATCGACGGCCCCTATCAGGTAACGTTGGGCGACAGCTTCGGCATTCATCAGGGGCAGGCGCAGTGGCAGCAGGCCTTTATCGGCCACCGCGGCGCCGTCAGCCTGGTCAACGGCGAATTGATTCTCGACAAACAGCCGGACAAGCTGCCGCCCGATCCGCTGACCCACTCGGGCGAAGTACAGTGGACCGCGCTGGAGGGGAAATATTTCATCGCGGCCCTCATTCCGCGCATGCCGGCGGGCCAGGCAACGGTCAAGAAAGAAGGCGCTTTCGGCGTCGTGGCCGGACTGGCCTTGCCCCCCGTTCAGCGCCACGAGCTGGCGCTCTACGCCGGGCCGAAAGAGTACAAGCGGCTGACGGCGCTGCAGGTCGGACTGGAGCAGACGATCGATTTTGGCTGGTTCATGTTCTGGAGCCTGACGCTGGTGCAGATCATCGCCAAACCGCTCTTTCTGCTCCTGCAATTCGTCCATGACTACACGCACAATTACGGCGTGGCCATCATCCTGGTCACGATGCTCATCAAGCTGCTCTTCGTGCCGCTCACGCACAAGAGCTATACCTCCATGAAAGCGATGCAGGCGCTTCAGCCGAAGATGGCGGAGCTGCAGAAAAAATACAAGGACGACCGTGAGCGCTTCAACAAAGAGCTGTTCCTGCTCTATAAAACGCACAAAGCGAATCCGCTGGGCGGCTGTTTGCCGATGGTCTTGCAAATACCTGTTTTTGTGGCATTTTTCAACATTCTGTATACCACGATCGAGCTGCGCCATGCACCGTTTCTCTTGTGGATTCAAGACCTCTCCAATCAGGATCCCTATTACGTGCTGCCGATCATCATGGGCGCCACGATGTTCATCCAGCAAAAAATCCAGCCGACGGCGATGGATCCCCGCCAGGCCAAGATGATGCTGATGCTGCCGGTCATCTTCACCTTTTTCTTTCTCACCTTCCCCGCCGGCCTGGTGCTCTACTGGCTGATCAACAACCTCTTGACCATCCTCCAGCAGTATGTCACGATGAAGCTCCAGCCGGCCCCGGCTGCGACGACATCGTGAGATGAACCTTCCCGTTGCGCGCGATACGATCTGCGCCATCGCCACGCCGCTGGGCGTCGGCGGCATCGGCGTGGTGCGCCTGTCCGGCCCCGAGGCGATCGCCGTCGCGAACAGAATTTTTTCCTCCAGACGGAACGAGAGGCCTGCCGATGCTTTGGAGCGGGCCGCCAGCCACACGGTCCACCACGGCTGGCTGATCGATCCCTCGACGGATGAGGTCGTCGACGAGGTGCTGGTGACGGCGATGCGCGCGCCGCGCACTTACACGCGCGAGGATGTCGTCGAGATCAGCGGCCACGGCGGCCCGCGGGTGCTCGCCACGATCTTGGAATGCTGTCTGGCCGCGGGGTCACGGCTGGCCGAGCCGGGCGAATTCACCAAGCGGGCGTTTCTGAACGGCCGGCTCGACCTCACGCAGGCCGAAGCGGTGATGGCGCTGATTCATGCCGAATCGGAGGCGGCGCGCCGCCTGGCGCTGCGCCAATTGCAAGGCGACGTCGCCGGATCGGTTCGCGCGCTTCGGGAGTCGCTCCTGGGCCTGCTTGCCGACTGTGAAGCCGGACTCGACTTTGTCGAGCAAGGCGTCGCCTCGCTGCCGCCGGAACAGTTGCGTGCCCGGCTGGCACCTATCCAAGAGCACATCGCAGGGTTGCTCGAGACCGCACGGACGGGCGTCTGGCTTCGCGATGGCGTGCAGACCGTGATCGCCGGCCGGCCGAATGTCGGAAAATCTAGTCTTTTCAATAAATTACTTCAAAAAAATCGTGCCATTGTCACCCCCTATCCCGGCACCACCAGGGATCTGCTGGAGGAGACGCTCACGATCGACGGCTTTCCCCTGCGCCTGATCGACATGGCGGGATTGCGGAACAGCCCCGATCCGATCGAGCAGGAAGGCATCGCTCGCGCCGGCCGCACGCTGGACGACGCGGATATCGTTCTGCTCGTGCTCGACGGCAGCGAGCCGCTGCTCGACGATGATCGAGCGCTGCTGGGCCGCGCCCGGGCCGATCGAACGATCCTGATTCTTAATAAAATAGACCTGGCGCCGGCCATCGATCAAGCCGCGCTGGCCGACGAGTGCCCGAATCTGCCGATGGTGCGGTTGTCCGCCCTGCACGGCACGGGTTGCGATGAGCTGAAACGGGCCATCGGCCGGTTGCTGACGGAACGCGCAGGAAGCGTCAGCGGACGGGCCATCGTCAGCTCGGCCCGCCACCTGCAGGCGCTGATGTCAGCCGCAGAAAGTCTCGTCCGGGCACGCGCGGCCGCCGAATCAGGGCTGTCACACGAATTTATCGCCGCCGATTTAAACGACGCCGTCCGCGAGTTGGGCGCAATTCTAGGGGAAGACGGCTCCTTTACGGAAGAGATGTTGGATCACATTTTCAAGCAATTCTGTATTGGCAAGTAGCTTCACTTTAAGTGTGTTCCACGTGGAACACGCGCCCCCATGCTGATTCTAGACACTGAAGCTTCTTGCGACGTCATCGTCATCGGCGCCGGCCATGCGGGCTGCGAGGCGGCGCTGGCGGCCGCCCGGATGGGCTGCCGGACGCGGCTCTTTTCGCTGAAGCCCGACACGATCGCCCAGATGTCCTGCAATCCGGCGATCGGCGGCATTGCCAAGGGCCATCTGGTGCGGGAAATCGACGCGCTGGGCGGCCAAATGGCTCAAACGACCGATCAGGCCGGCATCCAGTTCCGGATGCTGAATACCCGCAAGGGGCCGGCGGTCCGCTCGTTGCGCGCGCAGGCCGACCGGACCGGCTACCGGCTGGCGATGACGGCGACGATTATGGAGCAGCACGGGCTTGAGGTGGTCGCCGCCGAGGTGACGCGCCTCTGGCTTGGGGACGGCCGGGTGCTCGGGGTGATCACTGCCGACGGCCGGCGCTACCGGGCCGGCGCCGTCGTTGTGACGACCGGCACCTTTCTGCGCGGCCTGATCCATATCGGCCCGGTTCATTTCCCGGCCGGACGCGCCGGCGAGCCGGCGGCCGAAGGCCTCTCGAATTCCTTGACGGAGATCGGCTTTCCGCTCGGACGGCTGAAGACCGGCACGCCACCGCGGCTGGACGGCCGGACGATCGATTTTTCCCGCACAGAACCCCAATATGGCGATGAGCCGCCGGTGCCCTTTTCCTATCGGACCGAGCGGCTGGCGGTCGACCAGATCGCCTGCCATCTCAGCTACACGAACGAGCAGACCCACCGGATCATTCGAGAGAATCTGGATCGGTCGCCGCTCTACAGCGGCGCCATTTGCGGCACCGGCCCCCGATACTGCCCATCGATTGAGGACAAGATCGTTCGCTTTGCCGACAAGAACCGCCACCAAGTCTTTCTGGAGCCCGACGGGCGGGATACGCACGTCTATTATCCCAATGGCATCTCCACCAGCCTGCCGGTCGATGTGCAACTAGATTTTCTTCAAATGATTCCAGGCCTTGAGCATGTCAAGATGGTCCGGCCCGGCTATGCCATCGAATATGATTTTGTTCAGCCGACGGAACTCTGGCCCACGCTGGAGACCAAGCGGGTGGCCGGCCTCTATCATGCCGGCCAGATCAACGGCACCTCCGGCTATGAGGAGGCCGCCGCCCAGGGGCTGATGGCCGGCATCAATGCCGCGCTGGCCGTGCGGGGCGCCGAACCGCTCATCCTCGAGCGAAGCGAGGCCTATATCGGTGTCCTGATCGATGATTTGATTACGAAAGGCACCAATGAGCCCTACCGGATCTTCACCTCCAGGGCCGAGCATCGCCTGTTGCTGCGCCATGACAACGCCGACCTTCGGCTGATGGCGCACGGGCACCGCATCGGCCTGCTGCCGGAACCCCTCTATCGCCGCATGGAGCAGAAGCGCGCGGCCATCGGGCGGGAACTGGCCAGGATGCGGACCACGCGCATTACATCGTCCCAGGTCGAACCGTTGACGGCGCGGGGACTGACCGTCAACGGCGGCGAGCCGCTGGCGCAGTTGCTGAGACGGCCGGGCGTCAACTGCGGTCTATTGCAGCAATGGCTGGGATGGACTGATCCCATCACCCCGGAGATCGCCGAGCAGGTGGAAATCGAGCTGGCCTACGAAGGCTATATCGAGCGGCAGCGCCGGGAGGTGGAGCGGCTTCGCCAGGACGAGCACCGGCTGATCCCGCCGTCGTTTGATTATGATCGCGTCATCGGCCTGTCGACGGAGGTCCGGCTCAAGCTACGAGCGATCGCCCCGCGCTCCATCGGCCAGGCGGCCCGCATTTCCGGCGTCACGCCCGCCGCGCTCTCTTTGCTGCTGATCGCCCTCCAACGTGCCCAAACGAGCACCGACGCGCCCCGCCCCGCGCAGCCGGCTTGAGGCCCGGCTGGCCGAAGGCGCCGGCCGGATGGGGCTGAACCTCACACCGGCGCAGGCGCAACAGTTTATTCAGTACCTTGAGCTGTTACAGCGCTGGGGCCAAAAGATCAATTTAACGGCCAGCCTGGATCCCGGCGCCATCATTGATCATCATTTTTTCGACTCGCTGGCGCTCTGGTCTGTCGCCACGCCGGCCCACGGCGATCGATTGCTCGATGTCGGCTCCGGCGCCGGTTTTCCCGGCGTACCCCTGAAGATCGTTGCGCCATCGATCTCCCTCACGCTGCTGGAGCCGCGCCAGAAACGGGCGGCCTTTCTGCAGGTGGTCGTCGCCGAGTTGGGGCTGACGGCCAGCCGCGTGGAAGCCACACGATTGGCCGATTTCTCGACGATCGAGCCCTATTCCTGGATTGTCGCCCGCGGCGTGGGCCGCTTGGCTCAACTGATTGAGCAGGCCATGCCGAACCTAGCGCCCGGCGGCACCATCGTGCTCTACGCGAGCGAGCGGCAGCGGATCGACGAGCTTCAAGTGCTGAAGGACTTCAAGATGACGGAGCATCGTTATCGATTGCCGTTTTCGGCCTTGGAGCGTCGATTGCTGCTGCTTCGCTACCCAAGTGGACGATAAACCGAGCGCCGGTTTGACACGCGGGACGCGTTCCACGTGGAACAATCTCCACCAATAAACTAAAAATCTCTTTCCTTTTAGTGAGTTCTATGCTACTCTCAACGCCGATCCATGGCTAAAGTCATCGCCATTGCCAATCAGAAAGGCGGCGTCGGCAAAACCACCACGGCGATCAACCTGGCTGCCTCGCTGGCGGCCGCCGAATACAACGTCCTGCTGCTCGACTTCGACCCGCAAGGTAACGCCTCCAGCGGCGTCGGCATCGATCGCAGCCGCCTGGAGCTGACCGTCTATGATCTGCTCATGCGCAAACAGCCGATTGAATCGATCATCCAACCGACCGAGCTGCCCCATCTGAGCCTCGTGCCCTCCACCGTCGATCTCGTGGGCGCCGAGGTGGAGATGGCCACGCTGCCGCAGCGCGAATTCCTGCTGCGCGAGGCGATCAAACCGGCGCTGGGGAATTTCCAGTACGTGATCCTGGACTGCCCGCCGTCGCTCGGGCTGCTGACGCTCAACGCCTTGACGGCCGCCGATTCGGTGCTGATTCCGGTGCAGTGCGAATATTACGCCCTGGAGGGGCTGGGCCAGCTCATGCGAACCATCTCGCTGGTGCGCGGCTCCACGAATCCCGGGTTAGAGGTCGAGGGCGTTGTGCTGACCATGCACGATTCAAGAAATAGTCTTGCAAATCAAGTAGTTAAAGAGATTAAAGCCAATTTCTCCGGGCCGGTCTTCAAGGTGATTATTCCACGAAATGTGACGCTGGCCGAAGCGCCCAGCCATGGTAGACCCGTATTGCTCTATCAGATCGCCTCCAAGGGGGCGCAGGCCTACCTCCAACTTGCCAAGGAACTGCTGAAAGGAGCCGCCGCATGACGGAACGACAAGCCCTGGGAAAAGGACTGAGCGCGCTCTTCACCACGCTACCGGCCAGCGGCGAGGTGCAGCACTTGGAGCTGGGGCGGATCCATCCCAACCGCCACCAGCCCCGCCAGCACTTCGATGAAGAGGCGCTCAAGGAGCTGGCCGACTCGATCCGCCAGCGCGGCGTCGTGCAGCCGGTGCTGGTGCGGCGCGGGGATAGCGGCGGCTACGAGCTGATCGCCGGCGAGCGGCGCTGGCGCGCGGCGCAGATGGCCGGACTGACGGCCATTCCGGCCATCGTCAAGGAGGTCTCAGAATCGGAGCAATTGCAGCTCGCGCTGATCGAGAATCTGCAGCGGCAGGACCTCAATCCGATGGAGGCGGCGCGGGGCTACCAGCGGCTGATCCGTCAGTTTCACCTCACGCAGGAGGAGGTCGCCACCACCGTCGGCAAGGAGCGCTCCACCGTCGCCAATTATCTGCGGCTCTTGGCGCTGCCCGATTCGGTGAAGGCGGCGCTCGCCGAGGGCGTCTTGACCTTTGGCCATGCCAAAGCTATCCTAGCCATTAGCCATCCCGCCGCGCAGCATCATCTGGCTCAACGGATCCTCGACGAAGGGCTGTCCGTGCGGCAGGCCGAATCAGCCGTCCGCGCCCTGACGGGCCGCCGGCGGCGCATCGTCCGGCCGGCCGAATTCGCCGATTTGGAAGAGCGGTTGCGGCAGCGGATGGGCACGCGGGTCAGCCTCCGGGGACGGCCCGCCAGGGGACGTATCGTGCTCCACTATTTTTCGCGGCCGGAGCTGGAGCGGCTCCTGGAGTTGTTGGGGGTCACCAATGCCTAAGGAGGTATGCTCATGTGGCAACGGAACGGAGACAGTCATGACGGGACGAGCCCGCAGGCGGGCATCGTCGGATTTTTGGGCCACCAGTGCACCATGCAGGGCACATTGCACTTTGACGGCACCATGCGGATCGACGGCCGCATGGAGGGCAAGATCATCACCACCGGCAGCCTCATCGTGGGCGAGGGCGGACAGGTCAAGGCCGACATTCAGGCGGGCGTGGTCGTCTGCGGCGGCACGATCGACGGCACCGTCGTGGCCAAGGAGCGGGTGCAACTGCTCGCGCCCTCGGTGCTGACCGGCACCGTGCGCACGCCGCTGCTCCTGATCGAAGAGGGCGCACAGTTTAACGGCACGTGCGAAATGAAAGACCGCGGCGCAACCGTGAAATCGCTCAAGCGGGCAGGAGAGGCCGGCGCCGCGACGCAGCCGGACAATTAGTCCGCCTCTCCCCGGAATCCCGATCGAGGATCAGCGTGTCCGCATCGAATCGAACAGTTGTCGTCGGCATGAGCGGCGGGGTCGACAGCATGGCCACCGCCGCGCTGCTCGTGGAGGCGGGCTGGGACGTCGTCGGCGTCACGCTGGAGCTCTGGCAGCCGCCCAACCCGCAGCCGCCGTCGAAGAAGTGGCTGCAGCGCACCTGCTGCAAGATCGGCCTGGCCCGCTACGTCGCCGAGCAACTGGGCATCCGCCATCTGGTCCGGTCGGCGTCGGAAAATTTTTATGCCTCGGTTGTCGAGCCCTTTATCGATGACTATCAGCAAGGGCGCACGCCCAATCCCTGCGTCCGCTGCAACGCGCTGGTGAAGTTCGAAGAGCTGCTGGCCGTGGCCGACGAGGTGGGCGCGCGCTATGTAGCCACCGGCCATTACGCCCGGATTGATTTCGACCAAGCCACGCAACGGTACCAGTTGCGCAAGGGCGTCGATGCCGAGAAGGATCAGAGTTATTTTCTACACCGGCTGACGCAGGAGCAGCTCAGTCGCCTGATGTTTCCGCTCGGCGCCTGGCGCAAGGCCGACGTCTGGGCGAAAATCGCCCGGTTTGACCTGCCGGAAGATGAATTGGCCGAGAGCCAGGAGGTCTGCTTCGTCACGCAGGGCGACTATCGCCAATTTCTTGACGCCATCGCGCCGGACAGCGAGCAGCCGGGCGAGATTACGGATGAGGAAGGGGCGGTGGTCGGGGAGCATCGCGGCGTCGCTTTCTATACGATCGGCCAGCGGCGGGGAGTCGGGGTGGCCGCGGGCGAGCGGCGCTACGTCGTCGGGCTGGAGCCGGCCGCGCGGCGAGTGATCCTCGGCTCGGAGTCGTCGCTGTATCGGCAAGAGGTCACGCTTCAGAGCTTCAATTGGGTCAGCCGGGCGCCGCAGACCGAGCCGCTGCGCGGCGCGGCGAAAATCCGCTACCGGTCGGCCGATGCGGCTGCCATGCTGACCGGATCACCGGACGGCTCGGCGACGATTCAGTTCGATGTGCCGCAGCGCGCCATCGCCCCGGGCCAGTCAACCGTCTTCTACGACGGCGACTTCGTGGTCGGCGGCGGTGTGATCGCCCCGTTCCCTTCTTGACTTCGCCTAAAACCACGTGGTAACGTGCACTGTTTTTCATAAAACCGACGCAGATTAACCATCTAAGTCAAGGGATTCCATGCGCGGGGAAGCGGTAGCGGGGCGCTACGCAAAAGCGCTCTTTGAGTCGATCACCGAACAAGCGGGACGAGAGCAGGCCTCAACCGCGCTGACGCGGGTGGCGGCCTCATTGGCCGAGCCGGCCGGCCCCCGCACCATTATCCTGAATCCGTTTTACACCAAGCCGCAACGCGAGGCGGCGCTGCAAAAACTCATCGAGATTCTCTCACGCGAGACGGCGATTCCGCCCGCCGCGGCCCGTTTTCTCCAGCTCCTCCTGAGAAAAAATCGGCTCGATGTGGCGTCGGCCATCGCCGTCGCCTTCGAGCGATTGCTGGTTGAAGCGCAGGGGCGCGTCAGCCTGACGGTCAGCACGGCCAAACCGCTCGATACAGAGGCGCAGCGGTTGCTGCAGGCGCGGCTGGAGCAGGCGCTGAAACGGCCGGTGGGGCTGGCCTTTGACGTGGAGCCGGGGCTGCTGGGCGGGCTTCGGCTGCAGTTGGGCAGCCGGTTGATCGACGGAACGGTGCGCGGACAACTTGATCGGATTCGACGACAGGTTCTAAAGACCAGTGCGTAAGCCGCCACCCAGCGAGCAACGCGAG
>JBFMAJ010000073.1:0-9091 GCA_040755775.1 Nitrospirota bacterium | reverse complement strand
CGACGGCGATGGCCAGCCTCGCGGTCCTGCTGCTCCTCGTGGTGGTGGCCGTTGCCGGGAAATTTCTCACCGACTGGACGGCCGTCATCGATCCGGCGACGGTCCGATTGCAGGACAAGTTCCTGCCGCCCCTGTCGGTTCCCTCGGCGTCATTGCCGCCGGCGGACGCGCCCTTCGCCGGAAGGTATCTGCTGGGCACGGATGAGCTGGGGCGGGACGTCTTCGCCCGCATGCTTCAGGGCTCGTCCGTGTCGCTGTCCATCGGGTTTGTCGCGGTCGGCATCGCCACCGTCATCGGCATGCTGCTGGGCGGCCTGTCGGGATTCTATGGCGGTCTGCGGCTGGGGTTCATCTCCGTGGACACGCTCATTATGCGATTCACCGACGTGATGCTCTGCTTTCCCACGTTTTTCCTGATTCTGACGGTCGTCGCGCTGCTGCCGCCCAGCATCTACAACATCATGATCGTCATCGGGGCGACCAGTTGGATGGGCACCGCGCGCTTTGTGCGGGCGGAATTCCTCGCCCTGCGCGAGCAGGAGTTCGTCATGGCGGCCAAAGCCCTGGGACTGCCGGAACGGCGGATTATTTTCCGCCATATGATTCCCAATGCGATCGCCCCCGTGCTCGTGACCGTGACGATCAGCGTGGCCGACGCCATTTTGACGGAATCGGCCCTCAGCTTTCTGGGATTCGGCGCGCAGCCGCCCTATGCCACCTGGGGAAATATCCTTTCCGATGGCAAGGGTTTTATCTTCGATGCGCCCTGGCTCTTTTTCATCCCGGGCCTCGCCATCTTCGTCGTGGTGCTGGCGTTCAATCTGGTGGGCGAGCGGATGCGCGAAGCCATCAACCCGAAGCTGCGCGGGCGTTGACGCGTCAGGGCCGTTCGCCGGCCGTAGTTTCGGCCCGCGGCGGGCGGGAGGCCGCCCGGAGAATGGCATACCCCACGGCGCCGGCGATCAGCGACGCGGCAAGAATTCCGATCTTCGCCTGCTCGATCAGGCGGGGCTCCGTCGCGAAGGCCAGGTTCGTGATGAACAGCGACATCGTGAAGCCGATCCCGGCCAGCCAACTGACGCCGTAGAGGTGCGCCCAGGTGATGCCCGCGGGCAACTCGGCCCACCCCAGCCGGACCGGCGCCCACGTGAACAACAGGACGCCCAGCTGCTTGCCCAGCACTAGCCCGACGGCCACGCCGAGCGTGACGGGATGCACCGCGGCCGCCTTCAAGGCCTCCGTCGAAATCTCGACGCCCGCGTTGGCAAACGCGAAGATGGGAATGATGGCGAAGGTGACCCACGGATGCAGGTTATGCTCGATCCGCTGCAGCGGCGCCTCCACTTCGTGGCAGGCGGCCTCGATCCGCTGAATGATCGCTTGCTGTTCCTCGTTCCGTTCCAATGGGCTGCGGCGGTCGTCACTGGCGGTGAAGTGCTCGATGAGCCGCTGCACGCGGCGCTCGAATTGCGCCTCGGTCAGCACCGTGCGCGTCGGAATCGTCATGGCGAGCAGAATGCCCGCGACCGACGCGTGCACGCCCGATTTCAGGAACGCCAGCCACAACACGATGCCCAGGAGCGTGTAGACCAGCGTTTTCCGCACGCCGGCGTGATTCAGTATCGACGATAGGGCGACAATCGCGCCGCCCGTGATCAGCGGCGCCAGCGCAATCTCCTCGCCGTAAAAGAGCGCGATGACCACGACCGCCCCCAGATCGTCCGCGATGGCCAGCGCGGTCAAAAAAATCAGCAACCCGGCGGGCGCCCGCCCTCCCAGCAGCGCCAGCACGCCCAGGGCGAACGCGATATCGGTGGCCATCGGAATGCCCCAACCGCTCAGCCCGGCGCCGCCGGCGTTGATGGCCGCGTAGAGCAGCGCGGGCAGCACCATGCCGCCCGCCGCGGCCGCGATCGGCAGCACCGCTTTTTTCGGCGCGGCCAACTCGCCGGCCAGCGCTTCCCGCTTGATTTCCAGTCCGACCAAAAAGAAAAAGATCGCCATGAGGCCGTCGTTCACCCAGTGATGCAGCGTTTTGTCGACGATGAATCCGCCGAGGCTGACCCGAAGCGGCGTCTCCCACAAATGGGAATAGAGCGGCGACAGGCCCGTGTTGGCGCAGACCAGCGCCGCCGCGGAGGCGATCAGCAGCAGGACGCCGCCGATGGCTTGCGTGCGGAAGAAGGCCTGGAGCGGACGAATCAAATAATCTTGGAGCACCGTGGCCGGCGTGACCGCATTCGCCATGCGGCGTTTGTAGCAGATGCGCCGGCGGGAAACAAGCAAATTCGGCCGGGCGGGCGCCCGACGGTGGAGCGCCGCCTAGCGGGCGGTTTTGGCCGCGTTCACGAACGCGCGAAAGACCGCGCGATTGCCGGCGTAATCGTGCACCATGCGCTCCGGATGAAACTGCAGGCCGACCAGGAACGGGGCATGCGGATCGTAGAAGCCTTCGATCAGCCCGTCCGCCGCATACGCCATCGGACGGTACCGTTTGGCCAACGCCTTGACGCCCTGATGGTGGTAGCTGTTGGCTTCGATCCGTTCTTGCCCGTACCAGCGATAGAGCGGCGTGCCGCGCACGATCGTCACAGGATGCCGGTACGCGTCGTACCGCTCGGCATCGGCGATGTGGGGCAACGCCGACGGCATCTCCTTCATCACATCGCAGTAGAGCGTGCCGCCGCCGATGACGTTCAGCACTTGCGAGCCGCGGCAGATGCCCAGGATCGGCGTCCGCCGTTTCAAGGCCAGCCGGCAGAGGCGGAACTCGATCTCATCCTTCAGCGGATGGGTCTCCTTGATGTGCGCGCGCGACGCCGGCGGCGGCCGATGCCGCTCCGGACCGAGGTCTTCGCCTTCGACCAGCAAGAGCCCGCTCATGTCCCGGGCGTACTCCGTGATCGCGGCCGGCGCGCCTTCGGCCACCGGCACCATGACCGGCAGCGCGCCCAGGCGGAGCAAGAGATCGAGGTGCGCCTCACCGACGAAGTCGACCCATTTCTGCTTGCGCCGGAGCCGGCGGCTGACCACGACGATTTTCGGTCGCGGGCGACCCATGGCTATCGCGCCAGCAGGCTGCGCAGCGCGTCGACCAACAGGGCGTCTTTGTCCCGCCCCTGCGAAGCGATCCGAACGTGATAGGCGTCCATGCCGATTTTGTTCGAGCAGTCGCGCACGTACAGGTTGTGCTGGAACAGCAACTGATGCTGCAGCTCGCCGGCAATCATGCCGCCCTCGATGCGAACGAGGATGAAGTTGGCGCCGGTCGGGTAGGCCGTCAGGGCCGGGATGGTGTCCAGCTCCTTCTTGAGCGCGTGTACGTCGTCGATCAGCCGCCGGCGGGCTTCGTGATAGTCCCGGTCGGTCTTGGCGAGCTGGCTCAGGAAATATTCGGCCAACGCGTTGACGTTCCAAACGGGGATCGCCCGGCGCAGTTGATTGAGCAGGTAGAGATTGGCCGTGTAGCAGTACCCGAGCCGGAGGCCGGGGACGCCGCAATGCTTGCTCATGCTGCGCACCAGCAGCAGGTTGGAATACCGGTCGGCGCAGGAGAGCAGGCTCGGAACGGGATCGCCGGCAAAATCGATGAATGACTCGTCCACGATGATCAGGTCCACGTCCTTGGCCCGCTCCAGGAATTCGCGCATCTCGGCCAGCGGCAGCAGTTGGCCGGTCGGATTCCCGGGGTTGATGATCAACGCGGCCCGCAGCCCCTGTTTGCGGATCCACGCCAGGTAGTCGGGCAGATGCAGGGCATAGTCCTTGTCCCGCCGAAGATAAAAGAGCTCGGCCGATCGCCGGTCGCGCAGCTTGTCCAGATATTCGCTGAAGGTGGGCACCGGCACCGCGATCGTCTGGATCAGCCGTTCCTGGATGATCGTGATCAGCTCGGAGGCGCCGTTGCCGATGATCAGATGCTCCGGATTGACGCGGATCACCTCGGCCAGGTGGCGCTGGCTCTGCTCCGGCCGGCTGGAGGGATAGGACTTGATCAGCGTCGGAAGCATTGCCTGCAGCTCCTGGATCATGGCTGGGGTGGGATAGTAGGGATTGGCGATGAAGCAAAAGTCGATGATCTCCCTGGCCCGCTCGAACCCCACCAGCTCCACGAGCGACGGGGAATGCGACGTGGCGTAGAACAAATGGCGCTTCATCTCGGGCTGCATGGAGGGTGCTCCCGCTGCCATTAAACGCCAAGGCGGGGCGGCCTGTAAAGCCCCCTGCCGGCTTCAACGAGGAAGCGGCCGGCCGGGCGGCAGCAGCAGATAGCTGAGCAGCCAGCCGACAATCCCCGCCATGACGATCGCGCCGGTCCAGAGCGGCACCGGCCACCAGGTGCCGGCCAGCCAGATCACGGCAAGAAAATAGGTCGCGTAAAACGTCGCCGGCAGCAGGGCGGCGAACCAGCGAAACCGCGGGGACGCGTGCGTTGAGGGCATCAGCCACCGGACGAGCAGATCAGCGGCCACTCCCGCAATGAGGCCTACCCTTACGAAATAGAAATGCATCTCCAGCGCGCTCATGAGGAGCGCATTCAGCGTTAGTACGATCGTTAGACTGCCAAACGGCAGCGCCCAGCGCCAGGTGGCAAGCAGCATCAGCCCCGTCATGATGGCCGATTGCAGCAGAATGGCGGCCAGCTCTATCCGCTGCAATTGCAGTGGATTTGCTGGCATCGCTCCTTCCGCCGCCGGATGGACAAATGGATGAGCAAATTGGGTAAAAAAGGTCAGGACCGACCAGCCGAAGGTGAGCGAGAACAACATCGGGAGCAGATCGGTCAGTCCGGCGGCGCCATCGGTGGGGCGTCGCCAGGCCGCCCGGAAGGGGCCCGCGCCCATCAGCGTGCCGCCGATGGCCAACAACAAATGAGTGGGGCTGAGCAGGGCCTCAAGATCGACCTCAATGCCGAGCAACGTATGCCAGACTAGATCGCCCAGGCCGCCGGCAAGGAAGACCGCCGCTCCCACGAGCGATAGGCCGTAGCCGGGCGGGATCGCCTGCCACCAGGGCTCGCCCGGCCGCCGAAAATGGACGAGCATCCAGGCCAGGCAGACCAACAGGGCCAAAAAACCCGAATAGAGCGCGCCGTGCCAGGGGGTAAAAAATGTCTCAAGGTTCTGAAAATGCCGGTGCGCCCAGCCGTCCAGATAGAGCCCGGCCAGCATCCAGCCGGCGCAGAGCGTCATCAGCCAGTCCAATTGTCTCAATGGGCGTGCGTCCATCCGCTGTTCAGCCTAGACAGATGCGATTGGAATGTCAATAAAACCGATGCGATGGACAATATTGCCGTTGACAGATCAACCGGCCGTATGTTACAAAATCAACACAAAATTGAGGTTTTTTTGGAGGTTCCATGTACGCGATTATCGAGACTGGCAGCAAACAATACCGGGTGGAGCCCGGCGCCGCCGTACAGGTGGAGAAACTTGACGCCGCCGTAGGCGCCGCGGTGACGTTTGGCCGGGTGCTGTTGGTCAGCAACAACGGCCAGGTGGCGGTTGGCGCGCCGGTGGTTCAGAACGCGTCGGTCGTGGGTGAAGTGGTCCGCCACGGCCGCGAGCCGAAAATCATCGTCTTCAAGAAAATCCGCCGCAAGAATTATCGCCGCACCCACGGCCACCGGCAGGGCTTCACCGAAGTGAAAATCACCGAAATCCGAGCCGCATAGGACGCCGCCATGGCACATAAAAAAGGACAAGGGTCCACGACTAATGGACGCGACAGCCAGCCGAAATATCTGGGCGTCAAACGCTACGGCGGCGAGGTCATCAACGCGGGCACGATCATCATCCGCCAGCGCGGCACCAAGATCCATCCGGGGCTGAACGTCGGCTGCGGCAGCGATTACACCCTCTTTGCCAAAATTCCCGGGGTCGTCAAGTTCGAGCCCTACGGCAAGGGACGCACCCGCGTCAGTGTCTACCCGGTTCCCGTTCCGACCGCATCGTAAAATTACTCCGCTTCCCATCGTGATGGGGACAGATTTGAAATCTGTCCCCATTCGTGTTTGTAGATGGTAAAATGGCCGCGTGATGTTCGTCGATGAAGCCAGAATCTTCGTCAAAGGCGGCGACGGCGGCAACGGCTGTTGCAGCTTCCGGCGGGAAGCCTACGTGCCGCGCGGCGGCCCCAACGGCGGCGACGGGGGCGACGGCGGCAGCGTCATTCTGGCGGCCGATCCCCAACTGCACACGCTGCTCGACCTGACCTATCAGCAACGTTACGTCGCGCAACGGGGCGGCCACGGCCAGGGAAAAGATTGCCACGGCCGCAGCGGGAAGGACCGCACCATCGCCGTCCCGGTGGGCACGGTGGTCTACGATGACGCCACGGGCGAGCCGATCGCCGATCTGGCCGTGCCGGGACAGACGATCGTGATCGCCAAGGGCGGCCGGGGAGGCCGGGGCAACGCCCGCTTCGCCACGCCCACGCATCGCGCGCCGAGGCGGGCCGACCCCGGCGAGCCGGGCGAAGAGCGAAACCTGCGCCTGGAATTGAAGCTCCTGGCCGACGTGGGCATCGTCGGCTTCCCCAATGCGGGCAAATCGACGCTGCTGTCGGTCATCACGGCCGCGCGCCCGAAAATCGCCGACTATCCCTTCACGACGCTGACGCCGCAGTTGGGCGTGGCGCGGGATTCGGCCGGCCGCGGTTTCGTGGTGGCCGATATTCCGGGCATCATCGAGGGCGCGCACGAGGGACGCGGCTTGGGCCTGCAGTTTCTCCGCCACGTCGAGCGGACGGGTCTGATGCTGCATCTGATTGATGCGGGCGTCGGCCGCCAGGGCGATCCGGTCGAGGAGTTGCAGATTCTTCGCAACGAGCTCACAATCTATCAGCCGGAGTTGGCGGAGAAACCCATGGTGCTGGCCGCCAGCAAGATCGATGTGAAGGGGGATGGCCGCGCGCTTGAGACCTTGCGGCGCTTTGCCAAAAAGTCGAAGATCCCGTTTTTCCCCATTTCCGCCGTGACCGGCGAGGGGTTGCAACCCCTATTGAATCATCTGGGGGCACAGGTGGCCGGCCGCGCGGTGAGGGTCGGGGCGGCCAGCGTATGAGCTCGCTGCGCCAGGAAGTGATCGGCTCGGCTCGGCGCGTCGTCGTCAAAATCGGCAGCAAGCTGTTGGCGCCGTGGGGTGCCGGAATCCAGTTTGAATGGATCGAACAGTTAGCCCGTGACGTGGCGGCATTGCGGGCCGGCGGCTACGAATTTATCATCGTCTCTTCCGGTGCGATCGCGGCTGGTGTTGGACAGCTCGGAATGAGCGAACGGCCGACGACGATCGTTAAAAAACAAGCGGCGGCAGCGATCGGTCAGCCATTGCTCATGGCGGCCTATCATGATGCGTTTTCACAATCCGATCTAACCGTGGCGCAGGTGCTGCTCACCCACGGCGATCTCGCCGACCGGAAGCGATTTTTAAATGCGCGCAATACGCTCATGGAGCTTTTGGAAGCACGCGTGGTGCCGATCATTAATGAAAATGACACGGTCGCCGTGGAGGAGCTAAAGTTCGGCGAGAACGACTATCTGGCGGCGCTGGTGACCAATCTGACCGGCGCGCAGCTCCTGGTCATCCTTTCCAGCGTCGACGGCTTCTGCACGGGGGATCCGGCGCAGGACGCCTCCGCGACGATCATTCCGGTGGTCACGGACATTACGCCGCAGCTTGAGGCGCACGCGAAGGCCACCGGCAGCGCCGAGGGCACCGGCGGCATGGCGCCCAAGCTGGCCGCGGCCAAACTGGCCGCCGCGCACGGCGTCCCCACCGTCATCGCCGGGGGCGAGCGGCCCAACGCCCTGGCGGATGCGCTGGCCGGCCGGGAGGTCGGCACGCTGATTCTGCCGACCAAGGAGCGGCTGAAAAGCCGAAAGCATTGGATCGCCTACACGCTGCACCCAAAAGGTCGCATCCAGGTGGACGACGGCGCGGCCCGCGCCCTGCGCCAACACGGCCGCAGCCTGCTGCCGTCGGGGGTCCTCTCGGTGGAAGGGACGTTCCGCGCGGGCGAAGCCGTGCGCTGCGTCGGCCCCGATGGGCAGGAGGTCGCCCGGGGTTTAACGAATTATTCGGCCGAAGAACTAGCCAGAATCCGCGGGGCCAAGAGCCGGGAGATCGCCAAGCGGCTCGGCTATAAATTCTACGACGAGGTCATCCACCGGGACAACCTCGTCGTGATCAAATAACATCTATTCCAGGTCGCGGCCCTTGACCGTCTTGCGGCCGTCGGCCTTCGCTTTCTCAATCGCGGCCAGACAGATCTGCTCCACTTTCTGGCTGAGCCCCTCCAGCGTTTCGGCCGACGTGTTGAAACCGGCTTTCTCTTTGATGAACTTTTTGACTTTTGACGCCACGACTAAGATATCGGCCATAATGTCTCCCCCTGTGGTAATTCGTAGAAACGGAGAATATACAAGCCCGCGCCGGCTTGTCAACTGCGGTGGAGCGCCCATAGACAGCGCGGCCCGGCGGATGGTACGGTAACCGGCGGTGATGCGCTACGAGAAATCGCCCGACGCCGACCGCCTGGTCGGCGAGCTGGTCGCCGCGCTGGAATTGCATCATATCGACCTGTCCCGGCTGGTGTGCGTGCGCAGCTACGGGAGCCGGAGCCGGCGCACCCTGGCCCGCTGCCATGCGCTGCCAAAAATTTTGCAAACCGCCATGGGCCTTCGGGCGCACTATGTCATTGAGTTGGTCACGGAGCACTACGACCGCCTGCCGCCGGCCGAGCAGATCAAGACACTCATTCACGAGCTGCTGCACATTCCCGTCGGATTTGCCAACGGCGGCGGGGGCGGCTTCCGGCAGCATCATCTGGTCACCCATCGGGCCGTCGATCGGCTGTACCGACATTGGGTCAAGACCCGCGAGACCGCGGGCTGAATCGTTTTCCCGTGGTCGAGCTCCGGTCCCGTTTGCCTCCGCCGCTGACACATCGCACCGCGCCGGCCGCCGACGGCGAATCGGTCCATTACTACGTCGGCGGCGGCCCGGAGTCGTCCGCGCCGCCGATACTCTTTCTGCACGGGTTGGGCAGCAATCACACCCGCTGGCATCATCTGGTCCGGCAACCCTTTTTT
>JBFMAJ010000072.1:0-9133 GCA_040755775.1 Nitrospirota bacterium | reverse complement strand
AACGCCGATCGTCAACCAGAGAATTTTCCAGAGCCATTGTCCCTCCTGGTCCCACAGCGCCATGGCGCCGATGGGCCAGCAGATCAGCGCGACGCTCAGCGAGGCGACGATCACTGTTGCGTGGGAGCGCAGGATCTCCGCCACGGGCAGAGGACCCTGGCGCCGGTTCAGCAGAAAAAATAGCCAGAGGAAATTCACCGTCGAGGCGATGGAGGTGGACAGCGCCAGTCCCGCGTGCCCCAACGGCCGCATCAGCGCCAGGCTGAGCATGATGTTGAGCAGCATGGCGGCCACCGCGGCGCGCACGGGCGTTCTCGTGTCCTGGGCGGCGTAGAACGCCTGCACGACGACGCGCACCCCGGCGAAGGCCCACAGCCCCACGCTGTAGGCGATCAGCGCGCTCGCCGTTCCCGCCGCCCCTCGGACGTCGAACACGCCGTGCTGAAACAGCACCTGAATGATCGGCTCGCGCAGCAGGATCAGCCCGAGCATCGAAGGCAGCGTGATGAAAAAGACGAGCCGCAACCCAAACGCGGCCGTCTGCCGGAACAGTTCCCGCTGCCCAAGGCTGGATTGGGCCGACAGCGTGGGCAGGATGGCGGTGGCGATGGCCACGCCGAACAACCCGAGCGGGAATTGGATCAGCCGCATGGCGTAGTTGAGCGCGGCGACGCTGCCGTCCGGCAAAAACGACGCCAGCATCGTGCTGACGACCAGATTGATTTGGGACACGGAGAGGCCGATCGTGGTGGGCAGGATGAGCCAGAGCATGCGGCGGAGGCCGGGATGGCTCGGCTCCCAGTGCCATCGAAAGCTCATGCCTTGCGCGGTCAGGCTGGGGAGTTGCACGGCGAACTGCACCAGCCCGCCGCACAGCACGCCGATCGCGACCGCCATGACGGGATGTTCCATCCAGGGCGCCAGGGCCAGCGTCAGCGCGATCACGCTGACGTTGAACGCGCTGGAGGCGAGCGCGGGGGCTTTGAAGGATTTGAGGGAGTTGAGGATGCCCATCGCGAGCGCGGCCAGGGAGATGAAGAGCAAAAAGGGAAACATGATCCGGGTCAGCGACACGGTGAGATCGAATTTTTCGGCCTCCCCGGCGAAGCCGGGCGCCAGCGCGCGCACCAGCCAGGGCGCGGCCAGCAGCCCCAGCAGACTGACGGCGGCCAGCACAAGGCACACCATGGTGAAGCTGGCGTTGGCCAACCGGCGGGCCTCCTGGCGGGAGCGCGTTGACAGGTATTGCGTGAAGACCGGAATGAAGCCGGCCGACATGGAGCCCTCGGCGACCAATTCCCGCAGGAGATTCGGCAGGCGGAAGGCCACGTAGAAGGCGTCCGCCGCGGCGCGGGTGCCGAACAACCAGGCGATCAGCATTTCGCGCACAAGGCCCAGCACCCGGCTCAGCAACGTGAAGAGTCCGATCAGGCCGGCGGCGCCGGTCAATGCCCGGCGATGGGGAGCGTGATCAATGACGGGAGGACTCGCTTGACTCGGCATCAGACACTATGATAGAAAACGTGCCTTGCATATGGTGCTGGAAATCGGACATAACGTCTCACTTCGTTCGACGTAAATGAATCGTCCTTCGACAGCCAAACGGATTCGCCAGAACGCGGCCAGGAGCCGGCGCAACCGGGCGCTTCGCACGGAGTTGAGGACCCGGCTGAAAACGCTCCGGGTCGCCCTCCAGGCCGGCAATGCGGAGGCGGCGGGCAAGCTGCTGCGGCCGATGATTTCCGCGCTGGATAAGGCGGCGTCCAAGAAATTGATCAAAAAAGCCCGCGCTTCCCGCACGGTGGCGCGGCTGTCGCGCCGCCTGCACCAATTGACGGCCTCGCCCGCCTCGTAAACTCGCGCATCCGCCCACTAGGCCGGCGCCGCCATTAACGGGCCGGACCAGTCGCCGCACACTTCCAGCAGCAGCAAGTCGACCACCTGCTCTTTCGGCAGCCGTCCGCCCTTCAATTGCGCATCGGCCGTCAGGCAGCACGCCAGAGCCCGCGTGAGCTGATCGGCCGTGAACCCGTTCGCCTGCCGGCTCAGCGTGTCGGCATACCGGGGCATGACGCCCAAGCGCCGCGCCAATTCGGCCGGCGGGACGCCGGCATCGGCGGCGCAGCGGGCCAGGCGAAGGCGCCGGAGGTGGCGGATCAACATGGTGGTGAGGCCGACCGGGTGCTCTCCGTGATCCAGCAAGCGGCGGGCCAGCGCCAGGGCGTCGGCCAACCGCCGCTCGCCGAGCGCATCCGTCAGCTCGAACACCGAATGCTCCCGCCCGTGCGATGTGAGCGCCGTTAACGCCGCAAGATCGATCGTCACGCCATGCGCGCGCAGCTTCTCCAACTCATTGATCAACGCGTGCAGCGACGTGCCAGTTCGCTCCAGCAGCTCGTGGGCCGCCTCTGGAGCGAGTTGCAGCCCCATGGCGGCCGCCTGACCCATCAGCCAGCCCGGAAGCTCCCGCTCGAACAACGGTTGACAATTGATAACGGTCGCGCGTTGCTGAAGCAACGAGAAGAGCCGGCGCCGCTGGTCAGCCTTGGCGGCGGCGATCACCAGGCAGGTCGTCGGCACCGGCGCCTCGACATAGCCCGCCAGCCGGTCCTGGTCCCCGGCTGTCAATGCGTCGGCGCGGGTCAGAATGACCACCCGCCGTTGGGCGAACGCCGGAAGCGTGGCGGCCGCCGTCAAGACGGACGTCATGAGCGCGCCGGCCTCAAACCGCTCAACATTGAAGAGATCGTCCCCGTCGCCGACGGCCGCGGCGCGCAATAGGTCGATGGCCTGCTCGGTCAGATAGGATTCCTCTCCCAGGCAGAAATAGAGCGGGCCCGGCGGCTGCCGGCTCAAGGCGCGGCGCAAATCCGGCGGTCGCAGGCCGCGGGCGGCGGGTCGATTCACGGTCGCGCCGCAGGCGAAGCGTCGGACGCCGAGGACAGCTCCGCCGCCGACAGGCTCAGTTGTTGCGCGACCTGATCGGCCACGCGCTGGCCGGCGTCTTGAAACGACCGCTCTTTGGATTGCCGGGTGGCGATGGCGTCGCGGCTGGCGTAGTAGTCCGCGGCGCCGGTCACCTCGGAGGCCGACCAGGGAGTGGCGCCGTCGGCGGTTCGGGTCAGCGTCAGGCTGACGCGCAGCTCGGTCCGGTATTCGGTGGCCCGGCTGTCGGCGTCGAAGGCCATGGGCGTCGTCCGCAGGCCCGTCACGCGGCCACGCAGCAACCAGGTTGGTTGATCATCCGGATTGACGATCCGCCAGGGGCCGGCCGCCGCCAATTGACTCTTCAGTCGGCGCGAAAGCAGTTCGCCCAACAACGGTTCCGCCGTGGCGTTCTCGAACAGTTCGACGGCCAGCGTGGGCGCGCCCCCGGCTGCGGGCGAAGGCCGCTCCCCCAGCGTGTAGCCGCAGCCGGCGAGCATCAAGAGAAACAGGATCAAGGGCCTCATCACACCACCAGATTGAGCAGCCGGCCCGGCACATAGATCCGCTTGCGGATGGTTTTGCCCTGAATCCAGGGCTGCAATTTGGGATCGGCCAGCGCGCGCGTCTGGATCTCCTCCTCGTTCAACTCCGGCGGCACTTGGAGCTGGCTGCGCAGCTTCCCGTTGATCTGCAGCACGATGGTGACCAGCTCTTCCTTGAGCCAGTGCCGATCGGCTTCCGGCCAGCGCTCGGAAAAGATCGAGGCCGAATGGCCGAGCCGCTGCCACAGCTCTTCGGCCAAATGGGGGGCGAAGGGGGCCAGCAGGACCAGGAGCGTGTGCAGCGCCTCGGCGTAGGCGGCCAGTTCGCCGGCGTCGCCGTCGGATTTATCGGCGTCCCATTGCGCCAGGGTATTGTAGAACTCCATCAACGAGGCGATCGCCGTGTTGAATTGAAATTGCCCGTCCAGATCGGCGGTGACCTTGTGGATTGTCTGGTGGGTGGCTCTCCGCAGCGTTTGCGCCCGGGCCGAGGCATGTTGCGGATCGAACGGCGGAAGCTGCCGCGCCGCCCTCGTTGCTTCGATGACGCGGTTGGCGCCGTCGGTGATCAGCCGCCAGACGCGATTGAGGAACCGCGAGGCGCCCTCCACGGCCTGATCGTCCCACTCCAGATCTTTTTCCGGCGGGGCGGCAAAGAGCGAGAAGAGCCGGGCGGTGTCGGCGCCGTACTGCTCGATCAGCGCGTTGGGATCGACGACGTTGCCTTTGGATTTGGACATTTTGGCGCCGTCCTTGATCACCATGCCCTGCGTGAGCAGGTTGGCGAACGGTTCGTCGGCGGAGGTCAGGCCCAGGTCGCGGACGACCTTGGTGAAAAATCTCGCGTAAAGCAGATGCAGCACGGCATGCTCGATGCCGCCGATGTACTGATTGACCGGCATCCAGTAATCGGCGGCCTCGCGGTTGAACGGCCGCTCATAGTTGCGGGGATCGGCGTAGCGCAAAAAATACCAGGAAGAATCGATGAAGGTGTCCATCGTGTCGGTCTCACGACGGGCCGGGCCCCGGCAGCGTGGACAGGCCGCGTTGACGAACGAGGGGCTTTCCGCCAAGGGCGATCCCCCCTTGCCGGTAAACGGCACGTCGCGCGGCAGCAGGATCGGCAGCTCGGCCTCGGGCGCCGGCACCACGCCGCAGGCCGCGCAGTAGAGCATGGGAATCGGTGTCCCCCAGTAGCGCTGCCGGGAAATGCCCCAGTCGCGCAGGCGGTAATTGATCCTCCGCCGGCCGAGCTCCTGCGCGACGAGATGGTCGACGATCCGCGCCTTGCCCTCGGTCTGGGACAGGCCGGTGACGGGGCCGGACTCGACCATCCAGCCGGCTTCGTCCGCATAGGCTTCGGTCAGCGCGTCGGCGGAGAGCGACCGGCCGGGATTCTGGATGACCACGCGGATCGGCAGGCGGTACTTTTTGGCGAATTCAAAGTCGCGCTGATCGTGCGCGGGCACGGCCATGATGGCGCCGGTGCCGTATTCCATCAAGACAAAGTTGGCGACCCAGATGGGGATCGGCTGGCCCGTGAGGGGATTGATCGCGTGGGCGCCGGTAAAGACGCCCTCTTTTTCAAAATCGCCCATCAGCCGCGCGGCCCGGTCCAGCCGTGATGCGCGCTGGGCGAAAGCTCGAACGTCGGCGGCCTGCGGGCGGCCCTGGATGAGCGATTCAACCAGCGGATGCTCCGGCGCCAGGCTCATGAACGTGGCGCCATAGAGCGTGTCGGGCCGGGTGGTGAAGACGGTGATGGCGCCCGGACCGTCCTGCAGCGGAAAATCGACCTCGGCGCCCTGGCTTTTGCCGATCCAGTTGCGCTGCATGGTCAGCACGCGCTCCGGCCACCCGGCGAGCCGATCACAGCCGGCCAGCAACTCCTCGGCATAGGCGGTAATGCGCAGAAACCATTGATCCAGCTCTTTTTGCACCACGACCGAATCGCAGCGCCAGCAGCGGCCGTCGATCACTTGCTCGTTGGCCAGCACCGTCTGGCACTTGGGGCACCAGTTCACGGCCGACCGCTTCCGGTAGGCCAGGCCGCGCTCATACATCTTGAGGAAAAACCACTGGTTCCACTGGTAGTAATCGGGCCGGCAGGTGGTCACTTCCCGTTTCCAATCGTACGAAAAACCCAACCGCTGCAATTGCTGTTTCATGTAGGAGATGTTGTGCATCGTCCAACTGGCCGGGTGCACGCCCTGCTCGATGGCGGCGTTTTCCGCCGGCAGGCCGAAGGCGTCCCAGCCCATGGGGTGCAGCACGTTGCGCCCCCGCAGCCGCTGATAGCGGGCGATCACATCGCCGATCGTGTAATTGCGGACATGGCCCATATGGATCCGGCCGGAAGGGTAGGGGAACATCACCAGACAATAGTATTTGCCCGAGCGGTCGGGCGCCTCGGTGACGGCCGCGTTCTGCCGCAGCCAGAGCGATTGCCATTTGGTCTCGATATGGGCGTGGTCGTATTTGGCCATGGCGAAAAAGAGCCGGGGAAACGCCTATTTGTATCACACGGCTGTGTGCATCTCAAGGTTGTCATGCGCGCCATGGTCGTGCTAGGCTGCCTTCCTCATGGCGGCCTCAGCTACCCCACAGATCCCCACCATCGCCATCCTCGGCCGGCCCAACGTGGGCAAATCGACGCTCTTTAACCGCGTGATCGGCCGCCGGCAGGCGATTGTTGAAAATATTCCCGGCGTGACCCGCGACCGCCACTACGCGACCACCGACTGGCAGGGGCGCAGCTTTCGCTTGATCGACACCGGCGGCCTGGACCCGGAGGCCACCGAGGGGATGCTGGCGCTGATCCGGCAACAGAGCGAGGCGGCGATCGCCGAGGCGGACCTGCTGATCTGCCTCTTCGACGGTCGTGACGGGTTGACGCCGCTCGATGAGGCGATCGTCGACCGGCTGCGCAAGCAAAAAAAGCCGGTTTTTTACGCCGTGAATAAGGTCGATACCTCCGGCGGCAAAGCACTGGTCAGTGAGTTTTATCGGCTCGGCATCAGTCCGCTCTATCCCGTCTCGGCCGAGCAGGGGCAGGGCGTGGCGGAACTGTTCGACGAGGTCGTGGCGCGGCTACCGGAGCCGGAAGCCGCACAGCCGGCGGCGGAAGCCGAAGCCATCCCTAAAATCGCCATTCTCGGCCGGCCCAACGTGGGCAAATCGACGCTGCTCAACGCGCTGACCGGCCGGGAGCGGGCCGTGGTGGACGCGACGCCCGGCACCACGCGCGATGCGATCGATGAGTTGGTCGTTCACAAAGGGCACACGTATCTCTTCGTGGACACCGCCGGCATCCGCAGGCGGGGAAAGATCGACCGGGGCGTGGAGCGCTACAGCGTGGCGCGCGCCCTGGATGCGCTGGAGCGGTGCGACGTGGCGCTGCTGGTGATTGACGCGAGCGAAGGCATCGTCGATCAGGAGACGAAATTGGCCGGGCAGATCATCCAGGCGGGCAAAGGGCTGGTGCTGCTGATCAACAAATGGGACACGCAGCAGGGGCCCACGGCCAAGGCGGCGATGGAGAGTGAAATCGCCCGGCTCTTTGCCTTCCTGCCGTCGCCGATCGTGCTCTATACGTCGGGCCTGACCAAACAGGGCGTCAATAAAATCTTTGGGCAGGTCAATCGCGTGCTGGATGGTTACACGCTGCGGATCACGACGGGCGAATTAAACCGATTGATCCGGCGGCTCATGGAGAGCAAGCCGCCACCCACCGACAAGGGGCGGCCGGTCAAGCTCTACTATCTGACCCAGGCGAGCGTGAAGCCGCCGACGTTTGTGCTGTTCACGAATCGGCCGGCGGGGATCAAGTCGGCCTATGTGCGTTTTATCGAGCACCAACTGCGCGCGCAGTTCGGTTTCTGGGGCACGCCGATCCGGTTTGTGATACGCAGACGGGAACGAAAAACGTAAAACGGCAAAACGAATGTAGGGGCGTATCGCAATACGCCCCTACAATACAGATACGCCCCTACTGAATAATTTTTAATTCGACCGGCGCGGCCGCATTCAGGATGCTGATCTGCTGCGCCACTTTGCCGGCGATGGCCATGAAGGCCTGCGCCTGCGGCGAGGCGGGATCGGCCACGACGATCGGCTTGCCCTCGTCGCCGCCCTGCCGGATGGCCGGATCGATCGGCACGGCACCCAGGAACGGTACCTCCAGCTTGGCCGCCGCCTTCTCGCCCCCCCCGCGGCTGAAAATCTCGGTGGTCTTCTCGCAATGGGGGCAGACGAAGTAGCTCATATTTTCCACGATGCCCAGCAGCGGCACGTTCACCTTGCGGAACATCTCCAGCCCCTTGCGGGAATCGAGCAGCGCCACGTCCTGCGGGGTGGTGACGATCACGGCTCCGGTCATCGGCACCAACTGGGCGATGGAGAGCTGCGCGTCGCCGGTACCCGGCGGCAGATCAACGATCAGATAGTCGAGCGCCCCCCACTCCACGTCGCGCAAAAACTGCTGGATGGCGCCGTGGATCATCGGCCCGCGCCAGACGATCGGCTGATCCTCCGGGACGAAAAAGCCGATCGACATCACTTTGACGCCGTACCGCTCGGCGGGCAGAATTTTGTTCTCCGCGGTGCCCTCTTTGGGATGGGTGACGCCCATCATCAGCGGCACGTTGGGGCCGTAGACATCCGCGTCCAGCAGGCCGACGGTCGCGCCCGACTGCGCCAGGGCGACGGCCAGATTTACGCTGACGGTGGTTTTGCCCACACCCCCTTTGCCGCTGCTCACGGCGATCGTGTTTTTCACCTGCGGGATGTAGTTTTCGCGCACCCGGCTCTGGCCCCGCGTCACGCTGGAGGTCATGTTGATCTTCACGTTGGAGACGCCGGGCAGGGCCGAGACCAGCCGCGTGGCCGCATCGCGCATCTGATCTTTGACGGGGCAGGCGGGGGTGGTGAGCACGATGTCGAAGGCCACCGTGGAATCCTTAATCTGCAGATTCTGCACGAAGCCGAGCGTGACGATATCCCGGTGCAGGTCCGGATCCTCGATCTTGCTCAGCGCGGCCAGAACCGCCTCTTGCGTGATAGCGCTCATGGGACCTTCATTATAACGTCGGGGAAAAACGATGCGCAACCGGGGGGGCGGCGCAACCGGGGGCGGTTCGATCGGCACGGAGTCGGCTGCGCTTGCGGTGCTCGCCGCTCCTCGGGTCTCGGCTGCCACGTCATCGAGCCATTTGTGGTGGCAGTCTCCGACACGTCCTCCTCACCGCCCCCGGCTTGCGCCTTTTGGGACAAGAGGAAAGGCGGAAAATAGAGTGATTGGCCAATGATTTCAATCGGGATGGCCTTGACGGCGTCTCTATTTCGGACTACCTTGTGGTTGATGAAACGTTGGCATACAATAGCGGGAGCCCTATTGGCGTGGGTTTTATGGGTGCACGGTTGGAATCAAAATAACTTTCTGGACGAGTCCTGGCAAACAAGTAATGAACTGATATTCAGCTCGGAAGAAAAATGCAATGAGTTCCTGATCGATACGCTGATAGAACTGGGCAAGCAATCGGAAGCGGAGAATGAAGGTTTTCTTAACCCAAGGGATGGTAGTTTGTGGTTAGAGCTAGGGACATTAAAGGCACAAATTACGGCAGTTTGCCTTCCCGACGGCGTTGATCCACAAGGAGGAGGGC
>JBFMAJ010000071.1:0-9373 GCA_040755775.1 Nitrospirota bacterium | reverse complement strand
TGATTGTCATCGACGGCGGGAAGGGACAATTATCCGCGGCCATGAACGTCCTGCAGCAGCAGGGATTGGGCGAACTGGATGTGATCGGCCTGGCCAAGGCGCGCGAGGAGAAGTTCGAGCGGATCTTTTTGCCGGATGAGGCGGAGCCGGTCGCGCTCGCCCCCGGTGATCCGGCCACCCATCTGCTGCAGCGGATCCGCGACGAAGCGCACCGCTTTGCCGTCACCTACCATCGCCGGCTGCGCGGCAAGGCGCTGGTCGCCTCGGTGCTCGACGACATTCCCGGCCTGGGCCCGGCCCGCAAGCGGGCGCTCCTGAATCATTTCGGCAGCCTGGCGCGGTTGCGCGCCGCCACGCGAGAGGAGATCGCCGCCGTCGCCGGCGTGCCGAAAGGCCTGGCGAATAGAGTGCATGAGAAATTAAGAGACGGAGAGACTTATAGAGATTAGGAGATGGGAGATTCATTGACTCCACCTGTTGCCTATGATAGAACTGGCGACGAAAGGAGCACGTCATGGGCGGTCATTCCCATTGGGCCACGACCAAGCGCCACAAAATGGCGGTGGACGCCAAGCGCGGCAAAATTTTCACCAAAATCATCCGGGAAATCACCGTGGCGGCCCGCATGGGCGGCGGCGATCCCAACGGCAATCCGCGCCTGCGCCTGGCCATGCTGAAGGCCCGGGAGCAGAACATGCCCCAAGACAACATCAAGCGGGCGATTCAAAAGGGCACGGGCGAGCTGCCGGGCCAGACGATTGAAGAGCTGACCTACGAGGGCTATGGCCCCGGCGGCGTGGCGATCATGATCGAGTGCATGACCGACAACCGCAACCGGACGCTGCCGGAAATTCGTCACATCGTCACCAAGTTTGGCGGCAGCATGGGCGAAGTCGGCTCGGTCGGCTGGGTCTTTGAAAAGAAGGGCTACATTGTCGTTGACCGGTCGAAGGCGGACGAGGAAAAGCTGATGACGCTGATTCTGGAGGCCGGGGGCGAGGATCTCCGGGTTGATGAGGGCCGGTATGAAGTGATCAGCGAGCCGTCGGCCTTCGAGTCGGTCAAGCGCGCGCTGGAGCAGCAATCGATTCCGCTGTCGCTGGCCGAGGTGGCGATGGTGCCGAAAAACACGGTCAAGCTGGAGGGCAAGGCGGCCGAGCAGATGGTCCACCTGATGGACGCGCTCGAAGATCACGACGACGTGCAGAAGGTCTGGGCCAATTTCGACATCGCCGATGAAGTCATGGAGCAGGTGGCAGGCTAAAACAAGCGAGCCGGATGCCGATGGGCAAACAATGGTGGCTCGGGGCGCGGGGGCATTGGAGGACATTTCTTCGCCATTGCCGCACAGGCCCCCGCATCTAATGGAGAAGGTCGCCTGAAAATTCTCGGCGTCGATCCGGGAACGGCGGTCGCCGGCTACGGATTGATCGAGCGCCGGCCCGGCCGGTCGGGCCGAGAAGAGCTCGGCTGCCTGGCGGCGGGACAGATCAGCGGAGGGCGGGGCTACTCGTTGTCGGCCCGCCTCCGAACCATCTTTGAATCGCTCACGGCGTTGATCCACCAATTTCAGCCCGATGCGGTGGCGGTGGAGGAGCCGTTTGTCGATAAGAATATCCAGACGGCGCTCAAATTGGGCCAGGCGGAAGGCGTGGCCCTGCTCGCGGCGGAGCTGGCCGGCGTACCCGTCATGATCTATCCCCCGGCCACGATCAAACTGGCCCTGACCGGCTACGGCCGCGCGGAGAAACACCAGGTCGGCCAGATGGTGGGACGGCTGCTGCGGTTGAAAGAGCCGTTGACATCTCATCACGCCACGGACGCGCTCGCCGTGGCAATCTGTCACGCGCACTCGGCGCCGATGTCCGAGGCCATTCAACGGCCATTGGGAAAACAACGGGGGCTCGGGGTGCGGGGGCATCGGAGCACCCTTCTTGCTCTTATGCGCACGGGCCCCCGCATCCAATGATAGCCGCGCTCACCGGGACGTTGGCAGAGAAATTACCCAATCGGCTGACGATTTCGGTGCAGGGCGTCGGCTACGACGTGACCGTGCCCCTCTCGACCTTCTATCAACTGCCCGACGTCGGCACCTCCCTGTCCCTGTTCGTCCATACGCACGTGCGGGAGGACGCCATTCAACTGTTCGGCTTTCTGTCCCGGCCTGAAAAAGAGTGTTTTCTGCTGCTATTGAGCGTGAATGGCGTCGGCCCCAAGGTGGCCATGGGGCTGCTCTCCGGCCTGTCGGTGGCCGATCTGGCCGGGGCGATCCGGCGGGGTGATGAGGCGCGGCTCTCGGCCGTGCCGGGCATCGGCCCGAAAACAGCGGCCCGCCTGGTGCTCGAGCTGAAGGACAAAGTGCTGCCGTTCGTTGAGACGGAGGGGCAGGCCGACGGGAACGGCCATGACGACCATCTGCAGCGCGACGTGGTATCGGCTCTGACCAACCTGGGCTACTCGCGCCACGACGCGCGCGACGTCGTGCGCAAAGTCTGGCGGGAATCCGCCGCCGAACGCTCCGTCGAGCGGTTATTGAAGGAATCGCTGAAGGTGTTGTCCAAATGAAACATGAAGGAGAACAACCCGAGCGGATCGTCACCTCCCGCCTGAGCGACGATGAGCGCGCCTACGAGTCGAGCCTGCGCCCGCTCTCCTTCACCGACTATGTCGGCCAGGACAAGGTAAAAGAGAATCTGAAAATCTACATCGAGGCGGCCCGCCAGCGGGGCGACGTGCTCGATCACGTCATTTTTTACGGTCCGCCGGGGTTGGGCAAAACGACGCTGGCCCATATCATCGCCAGGGAGCTGGGCGTGCAGCTCAAGGGCACGTCGGGCCCCGCGCTGGAGCATCCGGGCGACCTGGCGGCCATTCTGAGCAACCTGGGCGAGCGCGACGTCTTCTTTATCGACGAAATTCACCGGCTGCATCCGGTGGTGGAGGAAGTGCTCTATCCGGCCATGGAGGATTTTCAGCTCGACATTGTGATCGGGCAGGGGCCGTCGGCCCGCTCGATCAAGCTCGATCTGCCGCGCTTCACCCTCATCGGGGCGACCACCCGTGCCGGCCTGCTCACCTCGCCGCTGCGGGAGCGGTTCGGCGTGATCGCCCGGCTGCAATTTTATTCGGAAGAGGAACTGCAGCAGATCGTCCGCCGGTCGGCCGGGCTGCTCAACGTCGAGATCGAGCCGGGCGGGGAGGCGGAGCTGGCCCACCGCTCGCGCGGGACGCCGCGGATCTCCAACCGCCTGCTGCGTCGGGTGCGTGATTTTGCGCAGGTGCGCGCCGGCGGGCGGATCACGGCGGCGGTGGCCCACGACGCGCTCTCGATGATGGAGATCGATCAGGCCGGGTTTGATCTCATGGACCGCACCCTGCTGCTGACGATCATCGAAAAATTCGGCGGGGGCCCCGTCGGCGTGGAAACGCTGGCGGCCGCCGTCGGGGAAGAGGCCGGCACGATCGAGGATGTCTACGAGCCGTTTCTCATCCAGCGCGGGTTCCTGGATCGCACGCCCCGAGGCCGGCAGGCGACCGCCGTGGCCTACCGCCATTTTGGCCGGCCCGTTCCGGGCGATCGGCCCGGCGTGGAGCCTTCCCCGGAAGCTCGTCCCCAATCCTCGCTGTTTTCTTGAAGAATTCCGCCTGTTTTTATATAATTCATAGCTTTTCCCGAGAGACCAATGAAAGCATTGACGGATCTACGGCGGAAAATCGACGCCATCGATGAACGGCTGCTCCGGCTGCTCAATGAGCGGGCCAAGATCGTGCGGCGCATCGGCCGGGTGAAAGCGGAGCAGCCGGGCAAGTCGGTTCCCTTCCATGCGCCCCAGCGGGAGCGCGAAATCTTTCAGCGCCTGGAGCGGTTGAACAAGGAGCTGGGCGCCGCCTTTCCCCAGGAAGCGGTGCAACTGGTCTTCCGGGAGATCATTTCCGCCTCGCGCGCGCTGGAGGCGCCCCTGCAGGTCGCCTATCTGGGGCCGCCGGCGACCTTCACCCACATGGCCTGCATGCAGCATTTCGGCCTGTCGACGGGCTACGTGCCGGTCGGCAGCATCAAGGAGGTCTTCAACGAGGTGGAGCGCGGCCGGGCCCAGTACGGCGTCGTGCCGATCGAGAATTCGACCGAGGGCGTCGTCAACTACACGATCGACATGTTCATCGATTCGCCCCTGAAGATCGCCGGCGAGGTGCTGCAGGAGGTGTCGCATCATCTGATGTCGCTCGGCGGCAAGATGGAGGCGATCAAGCGGATCTATTCCCACCCGCAGGCGATCGCGCAGTGCCGCGGCTGGATTGAGAGCAACCTGCCCGGTGTGCCGGTGCGGGAAGTCTACAGCACCGCCCGCGCGGCGGAGCTGTGCAAGGAAGATCCGTCCGCGGCCGCGATCGCCTCCGAACTGGCGGCGCGCCTCTACGGCCTCCAGATTCTGAAAAAACGGATTGAGGACAATCCCAACAATTTCACCCGGTTTTTGATCATCGGCCAGGAGTCGCCCTCCCGCTCGGGCCGGGACAAGACGTCGATCATGTTTTCGATCAAGGACCGCGTCGGGGCGCTCTATGAGATGCTGCGGATTTTCGCCGAGTCGGCGATCAACCTGACCAAGATCGAGTCGCGGCCGTCAAAGAAAAAGGCGTGGGAGTACGTCTTTTTCGTCGATCTGGAAGGGCACACGGACGATCCCAAGGTCAGCCAGGCGATTGACAAGCTGACGGAGCAATGTCTCTTCCTGAAAATTCTCGGCTCCTATCCTTCAGCCAATCGGAATGGGGCGTGAGCCATGCCACTCTACTACTGGCCTGAGATCCTCGGCGTCGCGCCCTATGTTCCCGGCAAGCCGGTCGAAGAGCTGGAGCGGGAGCTGGGCATCCGCGACGCGGTGAAGCTCGCCTCCAACGAAAACCCCCTTGGACCGTCGCCCAAGGCGATGGCCGCGCTCCGTGAGGCCATCGCCAATGTCCATCGTTATCCGGACGGACCGGGCACCCCGCTGCGGGTCAAATTGGCGGAACGGTTGAAGGTCTCTCCGGAGGAAGTGATCCTGGGCAACGGCTCCAACGAGATCATCGAGCTGCTGGTCCGCGGCTTCGTGACGGCCGGCGATGAGGCCGTGATGGCCGATCTCACCTTCAGCCTCTACAAGCTGATGGTCACCGTGGCGCACGGGACGCCCGTGCAGGTCCCGCTGCGCGACGGGCGGCATGATCTCGACGCGATGGCCGCCGCAGTCACGCCCCGGACCCGCTTGTTCTTTCTGTGCAACCCGAACAATCCCACCGGGACGTCCGTGACCTCGACGGAATTTACGCGCCTGCTGGGCCGGCTGCCGGACACGGTCGTGGTCGTGGTCGACGAGGCCTACGTCGAATATGCGACCGACCCGAACTTTCCCAACGCCCTGAACGAGCGGCTAGCCGGCCCCCCGGTGATCGTCCTGCGAACCTTCTCCAAGCTCTATGGACTGGCGGGATTGCGGATCGGCTACGGTGTTGCGCGGCGGGAGTTGATCGCCTATCTGGACCGGATTCATCAGCCGTTCAACACGAATCGGCTGGCCCAGATCGCGGCGGCCGCGGCCCTTGAGGATGAGCCGCACCTGATCGCCAGCCGCCGGGTGAACGAGGAAGGGAAGGCCGTTCTCTTTTCGCTCTTTGCCGGGCTGGGCTGGTCGGCCACGCCCACCCAGTCGAATTTTATCTACGTGGAGACCGGACGCGACGGCCGCCGTCTCTATGAGGCGCTGCTGCACGAGGGCGTCATTGTGCGCCACATTGAAGGTACTTGCCTGCGGGTGACGGTAGGCCGCCCTGAGGAAAATCAGCGTTTTGCCGACGCATTGAGAAAAGTTCTGAAGGAGGTTCGATGATTATTGTGCTCAAGCCTGACGTCAGCCAGGCCGACATTGACCATGTGGTGCAGAGGATCAAGGACCACGGCCTGACGCCGCACGTCTCCGCGGGCAAGGAACGAACGATCATCGGCGTGATCGGCGACGAACGGGCGATTGAGAATCTGCCGCTGTCGATCTTCCCCGGTGTCGACAAGGTGATGCCGATCCTCTCCCCCTACAAGTTGGTCAGCCGGGAATTCAAGCATGAGGATACGCTGGTCGCGGTCGGGCCGGACAGAACAATCCAGATCGGGGGCACGCGGCTGCACGTGATGGCCGGCCCCTGCGCGGTCGAAAGCCTGGAGCGGTTGATGACCGTCGCCGAATCGGTGCGCGCGGCCGGCGCCACCATTCTGCGCGGGGGCGCGTTCAAGCCGCGCACGTCGCCGCACTCGTTTCAAGGGCTGGGCGACGAGGGGCTCGATCATCTGATCGAGGCGAAGAAAAAGACCGGGCTGCCGATCGTGACCGAGGTGCTCGATACCCGCGACGTTGAATTAGTCGCCAGCAAGGCCGATATTCTTCAGATCGGCACGCGCAACATGCAGAACTTCCGGTTGCTGATCGAGGTGGGCCAGACCGACAAGCCGGTGATGCTCAAGCGCGGGCTGTCGGCCACGATCAAGGAGTTTCTGCTCTCGGCCGAATATATCATGAAGCAGGGCAATCCCCGGGTGATTCTCTGCGAGCGGGGCATCCGCACATTCGAGACGCAGGTGCGCAATACGCTCGATCTGGCCGCCGTGCCAGTGCTGAAACAGTTGAGCCATCTGCCGGTGATCGTCGATCCCAGTCACGCGACCGGCAAGTGGGAGTTGGTGGCGCCGATGGCGAAGGCCGCCATCGCGGCGGGCGCCGACGGCTTGATGATCGAAGTGCACGCCAATCCGGAGGAGGCGCTTTGCGACGGGGAAGAGTCGCTCAAGCCGCCGAAATTCCACGCCATGATGCAGGAGCTGAAGAAAGTGGCTGCTGCAGTTGGACGAGAGCTGTAGCATTGACTCAACCGAAACGCCGCCGCACTCGCACCGTTCGTCCTTCTTCTTCCGGCTCCCGCCTCTTTCACCGCATCGCCATCATCGGCGTCGGGCTGATGGGCGGCTCGCTCGGCCTGGCGACTCGGGCCAAGCGGCTGGCCGGCGACGTGATCGGCGCCGACCGGGACGCCGCAGCCCTGCGGCGGGCCGTGAAGCGCGGCGCCATTGACCGGCCGATGGCGCCGGCCGCGGCCGTGCGCGAGGCCGACCTCGTGGTGCTGGCGACGCCGGTGGGGGGCTTTGAGGCTGCAGTCAAAGCATGCGCCGGCGCATTCGCGCCGGGCGCCATCGTCACCGACGTCGGCAGCGTGAAGGGCGGATTGATCGGCCGGCTGGAAGCCCTGCTTCCGCCTCACGTCGCCTATCTCTCTTCTCATCCGCTGGCCGGCCGCGAGCAATCGGGCGTGGAGGCGGCTTCATCGACGTTATTCGAAGGATGCCGGTGCGTGCTGACGCCGGGCGCCCGCTCCCGGCCCGAGATCGTTGAACGGCTCACGCGGTACTGGGAAGGCCTTGGCTCCACCGTGACCATCATGACGCCGGAAGATCACGACCGCGACCTGGCGGTGGTCAGCCATCTGCCCCACCTGGTCGCCTATGCCCTGGTGACCACCGCCCTGGAAGCGGCCGATCGGGCTCCTGGATTATTACAATTGACCGCCGGCGGTTTTCGCGATTTTACCCGGATTGCGGCCAGCTCGCCTGAGATGTGGCGCGACATTTGCCTGGAGAATCGCCCGCACATCGTGGCAGCCATGGATCACTATCGGGCGATCTTCGATCGCTTTCGCGCGCTGGTCGCCTCCGGCGACGGTGCGGCCCTGGAACGCGCCTTCGAGCAGGCCCGCCGGGTCAAACGGCAGCTCCGATGAGCCGGCTCACTGTGCGGCCCGCGGCCCGTTTAGCCGGCGAGGCGGCCGCGCCGGGCGACAAATCGATCACCCACCGCGCCATCCTGCTGGCCGCGCTCGCCGAAGGGCCGACGGTGATCCGCCGATATCTGCCCGCCGATGACTGCCTGCGAAGCTTGGCCGCCATCGAGGCGCTGGGCGTGGCCGTCAAACGAGAGGACGCCCAGTTGCGGATCGAGGGCAAGGGCCCGGAGGCATTGCGGGAGCCGGCCGGCCTGCTCGATCTGGGCAATTCGGGCACCAGCCTGCGGCTCCTCACCGGGCTGCTGGCGGCGCAGCCGTTCATTTCCATATTGACGGGAGATGCGTCGCTGCGCCGGCGCCCCATGCGGCGGCTCATCGAGCCGCTGCGGCAAATGGGCGCGGAGCTCTTTGCCTGGGGCGGCGGCGAGCGGGCGCCCGTCGTCGTGCACGGGCGGCGGCCGCTACGCGCCATCCATGCGGTGCTGCCGGTGGCCAGCGCCCAGCTCAAATCCGCCCTGCTGCTGGCCGGCCTCGGCGCCGAGGGTGATACCGAGATCACGGAACCGGCGCGCTCGCGCGATCACACCGAACGGATGCTGCCTCAATTCGGCGCCGCGTTGAAGATCCAGGGCCCGCGCGTCGGCGTGACCGGGCCGCAGCGGCTGCGCGGCGCCCGGATCGACGTGCCGGCCGATCTCTCCTCGGCGGCCTTCGTGCTCGTCGCGGCCACGGTCGTGCCGTCCGCCCAGGTGCGGCTGCCGGCCGTCGGCGTCAATCCGACGCGGACCGGCCTGCTGGATATTTTGAGCGCGATGGGCGCCAAGATCGACGTGGCCAACCGGCGGGAGCAGTCGGGCGAGCCGGTGGCCGATCTGACGGCGCGTCCGGCTTCCCTGCGCGGCGTGACGGTCGGCGGCGAGCAAATCGTCGCCATGATCGATGAGTTTCCGATTCTCTGCGTGGCCGCGGCGATGGCCGAGGGGGAGACCGTCATCCGGGACGCCCAAGAACTGCGAGTGAAGGAGAGCGACCGCATTGCGGTGATGGCGGCGGAGCTGCGAAAGTTCGGCGTCGCGGTCGACGAACTGCCCGACGGCGTCCGAATCGCGGGCGGCGCGCCGCTGCGGGGAGCCGTGGCGAGCAGCCACGGCGATCACCGGGTGGCGATGGCGCTGGCGGTGGCCGGCCTGGCGGCGAAGGGCGAAACGGTGATCGAAGATACGGCGTGTATTGAGACCTCGTTTCCCGGTTTTGCCGGGCTGCTTCAACGGCTTGGCGCCGACATCGTCGAAACGGGTGCGGCATGAGCACGGCAAGGTCCGGGCCGCCGCTGGTGATCGCCGTGGATGGTCCTTCCGGCGCCGGCAAAAGCAGCGCCTCGCGCCTGCTGGGCCGACGGCTGGGCTGGCGGGTCTTTGAAACCGGCGGCCTCTATCGGGCGGTCGCCTGGGCGGTGCTCGACGCCGGCGTCGATCCGCAAGACCAGCAGGCCGTCGCGCGGTTGTGCGCAACGCTGCCGATGCGCCTGGCGCCGGTGGCCGCATCGTCGAACGCCGCGGCCACCTGG
>JBFMAJ010000070.1:0-9384 GCA_040755775.1 Nitrospirota bacterium | reverse complement strand
GCCGCTCAAGGAGCCCGCCGCTGCGCCGGCCGCCGCGGCCGCACCCATGGCGGCGCCGGGAACCCCCGCCGCGACCCAGCCGGTCGCCCGGGAAGAGGCGACCGAGACCGCCGACAAGCCGAAACGGTTCAAGGTGATGAAAGAGGATATGTTCGACTTCCGCCGCGAGGTCAAGCGGCTGCACGACTTCAAGCCGTTTCAGCATCGCGGGCCGCGGGTCGGTCCCCGCAAGATGGTCAAGCGGCCGCCCGGCGCCGAAGCGCCGGAGTCGTCCAAGCCGCGGCGGAAAGTCATCAAGCTGTCGCCTGGCCTGACCATCAAGGACTTTGCGGAATTGATCGGGCAAAAAGCCGGCCTCATTATCAGCCGGTTGATGGAAATGGGCATCATGGCCACGATCAATCAACCGATCGACCTGGACGCCGCGGTGCTGATCGCCGAGTCGTTCGAACTCAAAGCCGAGGTGGTGGCCCAGCCGACCGAAGAGGAGCTGCTGGGCGTGCTGGAGGAGGCGGAGCCGCTGGAGGCGTCGTTCCTCCATCGTCCGCCGGTCGTGACGATCATGGGCCACGTCGATCACGGCAAGACGTCGCTGCTGGACGCCATTCGCGAAACAAAGGTGGCCGCCTCGGAAGCCGGCGGCATTACGCAACACATCGGCGCCTACACGGCGGACATTCGCGGCAAGAAGGTGACCTTCCTGGACACGCCGGGCCACGAAGCCTTCACGGCGATGCGGGCCCGGGGCGCCAAGGTGACGGACCTGGTCGTGCTGGTCGTTGCGGCCGACGACGGCGTCATGCCGCAGACGCTGGAGGCGATCAATCACGCGCGGGCGGCCGAAGTGCCCATTTTGGTCGCCATCAACAAGATCGACAAGCCGGAGGCGCAGCCGGAACGGATCAAGCGGGGCCTGGCCGATCACGGTTTGCTGTCGGAGCAATGGGGCGGTTCGACGATTTTCGTCGAGGTGTCGGCCAAGAAGCGAATCGGCTTGGAAGCGTTGCTGGAGATGATTCTGTTGCAGGCCGAGGTGCTGGAGCTGCGCGCCCGGCCATCGGTCCCGGCCAAGGGGACCATCATCGAGGCCAAGCTCGACCGCGGCCGCGGCCCCGTGGCGACCGTGCTGGTCCAGGACGGCACGCTGCGCGTCGGCGACATCATCGTCGCGGGGGTGCAGGCGGGCCGGGTTCGGGCGTTGATCAACGACCGCGGGCAACGGGTGGAGGACGCCGGGCCATCGATGGCCGTCGAGGTGATCGGCCTGGACGGCGTGCCGCAGGCCGGCGATCAGTTGCTGGCGGTGGAAGACGAGCGGGTGGCCCGGGACGTGGCGATGACCCGCATGCAGCGGCAGCGGTCGATCGAGCTGGCGGGCTACCAGAAGATCACGCTGGAAGAGCTGCACGACAAGATCAAGGAAGGCATGGTCAAGGAGCTGAAGCTGATCGTCAAGGCGGACGTGCAGGGCTCGATCGAGGCGCTCACGGAATCGCTGGAGCGGCTCAGCGCGGCGGCCGTGAAAATCAAGATTATTCACAGCGGCGCGGGCGCGGTGACGGAGAGCGACGTGCTGCTGGCCTCCTCGTCCAACGCGATTATCATCGGATTCCACGTGCGGCCAGACGGCAAGGTGCAGGCGCTGGCGGAGCGCGAAAAAGTGACGATCCGCGTGTATGACGTCATTTACGACGTGATCGCGGAGATGAAGGCGGCCATGGAAGGGCTGCTGGAGCCGACGATCAAGGAAAAAGTGGTCGGGCGGGCGGAGGTGCGGCAGCTCTTCAGCGTGCCCAAGGTGGGCGTGATCGCCGGCTCGTACGTTACCGAGGGCGCCATTGCGCGGAGCGGCACCACCGTCCGCGTGCTGCGCGACCAGGTGCCGGTCTATGAAGGCAAAATCGGCTCGCTCCGCCGCTTCAAAGATGACGTGCGGGAAGTGCAGACGGGCTACGAGTGCGGCATCGGCGTCGAGAATTTCAACGATCTGAAGGTTGGTGACATCCTCGAAGTGGTCGTGCAGGAAAAAGTCGCGGCGAAACTCGAAGGCTGAATGGAAGCCGAGCATCGGTTTGACATGCGAGCCAGGGCAAAATTTCGTATGGGCGATGGGGGTTGTCAGGGGGAGAGGAGCATCGCCCCCTGACTCCCAATGACTGTCGTCATTTGCACGCTTGAAATGCATCTACCATCGGCGACCTCCCTCAAAGGGAAGCGGCAGATTCTCAAGGGCCTGATCGACCGGCTCCGGCACCGGTTCAACGTGGCGGTGGCGGAGATCGGCGATCACGACCTGTGGCAGCGGGCGGCCATCGGCGTCGTCTGCATCGGCCATGACCGGCGCCATACGTTGCAGGTGATCGATCGAGTGATCGCCGCCGTGCGCGGGAATCCCGACATCTCGCTGCTCCGTAACGACGTGCAACTGGTCTGAGCCGCGGATGGCCCCGGGGACGATCGATGACCCAACGCACCGAGCGCATCAATGATTTGCTTCGGGCCGAGCTGGCCGATTTGTTGCGGCGCAAAGTGAAGGATCCGCGCGTGGCGTCGGCGTCGGTCACGGCGGTCTCCACCGCGCCGGACCTAAGCCAGGCGAGGGTGCGGATCAGCCTGTTGGAGCCGTCGATGGAAGCGCAGACGCTGGCCGGCCTGGGGCGGGCCGCGGGTTTTTTGCGCGGCGAGCTGGGCCGCCGCCTGCGGCTGAAGCGGGTGCCGGAATTGCTGTTTGAAGTGGACCAGACGGCGCAGGAATCGGCCCGTCTGGACCGTTTGCTCGATGAATTGGAAGAGGAACGGCGCGCATGAAGCGACAACCGTCAGCCGGACGCGGCGCATCAAGCCGGAGGAAACGGAAGGCCGAATCACGGCCGGCCGGTGGCCGGCGGGCCGTCCAGGAGGCGTTGCGGCGCCACCGGCGGTGGCTGATCTCCACGCACGTCAGCCCCGAGGGCGACGCGCTCGGATCGGCGCTGGCGCTGGCCCACGCGCTGCGCGATCTGGGCAAAGAGGCGCTGGTGGTGAATCGCGATCCGATTCCGCGGCTGCTCGATTTTCTGCCCGCCAAGGGCCTCTACCGGCAGGTCAGCCGGGTGGACGACGGGTATGACGCGCTCGTGGTCGTCGATTGCGGGGATTTGGAGCGGACGGCCCTCTTCGGCGAGCGGCGCCCCCCGGTCGTCGTTAATATTGATCACCATGTGACCAACCGCGGGTTCGGCCGGATCAACTGGGTCGATCCGGACGCCGCGGCGACGGCGGAAATGATCGCCGACTTGCTGGCCGGGATGAAGGCGCCCGTCACGCCGGACATTGCGTTGTGTCTGTACACGGCGCTCATGACCGAAACGGGCTCATTCAAATATTCCAACACGACGCCGCGCGTCTTCCGGCTGGCGGCGGAGCTGGCGGAGCGGGGCGTGTCGCCGTCCTGGGTCGCCCGGAAGATTTACGAACGGAATACGCTCAATCGATTGAAGCTGCTGGGCGCCCTGCTGGAGCGGTTGGAGCTGAACGGCGACCGCACGGTCGCGTGGGTGACGATTCCCGCGGAGTTGTTCGCCCGCACGGGCACGACGGCCGAAGACGCGGAGGATTTCGTGAACTATCCCCGGTCGCTCGAGCAGACGCAGGTGGCCATCCTGATCCGCGACGCGGCGCCGGGCCTGGTCAAGGTGAGCTTTCGGGCGAGCGGCGACGTGGACGTGTCGGCCGTCGCCGGGCAGTTCGGCGGCGGAGGCCACCGGAAGGCGGCGGGGTGCACGGTGGCCGGCGCGCTCGATGCGGTGCGAGCGAACGTGGTGGCGGCCGCCGAGCGGGCCGTTCGGGAGTCCCGGCGCGAGCCGGCCGGAGCGCATCGATGAATCATTCACCGGCGGCCATCCCCTCATCGTCGAGTCTGGCGCTGTCCGAAGGAACGCCAATCATCGGATTTTTGAACCTGGACAAGCCCGCCGGCTGGACGTCTCACGACGTCGTGGCGCGGGTGAGGGGATTGTTGCGGGCCGGATCGGCCGGATCCGTGAAGGTGGGCCATGTGGGCACGCTCGATCCGATGGCGACCGGCGTGCTGCCGCTCTGCCTGGGGAAGGCGACGAAAGCGTCGCGCTACGTGACGGCGGAGCGCAAGCGCTACCGCGCCGTCATGAAGCTGGGCGAACGGACCGAGACGCAGGACGCCACCGGCACCGTGTTGTCGTCGGTTCCGGCCGAATCGATCGACCGGGAACGGATCGAGGCCGTCTGCGCGGAGTTCACGGGCACGATCCACCAGGTGCCGCCCATGTATTCGGCCGTCAAGGTCGGCGGCGCGCCGCTGTACAAGGCCGCGCGGGCCGGCCGGGTGGTTGAGCGCGCGCCGCGGGCCGTGGTGATCTCATTATTGCGGGTGCTGGCCGTGGGCGGTCCGCTGGTGACCCTGGACGTCGAGTGCTCGAAGGGCACCTACATCCGGACGCTCTGCGCGGACATCGGGGACCGGCTGGGCGTCGGCGCGCACCTGTATCGACTGCAACGGCTTTCCGTCGGACCATTCACGCTCGAAGAGGCGGTGACGCTGGAGCAGGTGGAGGCCGCCATCCGGTCCGGCGCGATCGGCGCGCTGCTGACGCCGGTCGACCGGGCCCTGGAGCATCTGCCGCTCGTGCTGGTGGATGCGGCCGCGGCCGAGCGCGTCCGTCACGGGGCGCCGCTGCCGGCGGCCGCCGCGCCGCCGCTGCCGATCGGCCAGGACGTGCGCATCCGGACGGCGCAAGGCGACGTGCTCGCCATTGGCGTCGTGGCGGAGGCGCCCGGCGATCCGGCGGGGTGGAACATCCGAATCGATACCGTGCTGGCTGAAGAGACACTGTTACACGAGCGCAAAGAAATGCATCGGAAAACGAGGAGAGAGGCATGACGACGGCACGCAAGCAGAGCGAAACAGGGAAAAAACAGGGCGTGATCGCGAACTATCGCATCCATGCGTCCGACACCGGGTCGGCCGACGTGCAGGTGGCGCTGCTGACCAACCGCATCAACGAATTATCGACGCACTTTCAACAGCACAAGAAGGATCACCATTCCCGGCGCGGCCTGATCCGGATGGTGACGGAGCGGCGCCGGCTCTTGGAGTACGTGAAGCGAACCGATGCGGCGCGTTATCTGCAATTGATTCAGCGCCTTGGGTTGAGAAAATAGGGCAATTCAAAAAAGACGTGCAACTGTTGCAACTGTCGAGATGAGGGGATAGGGGAGACGAATGGCACAACGAGTGGACATGACGTGGGCGGGAAGAACGCTGAGTTTGGAAAGTGGAAAGATGGCCAGGCAAGCCGACGGCGCGGTGGTCGTGCACATGGGCGACACCATCGTGCTGGTGACGGCGGTGGCCAGCAAGACGATCAAGCCGGGCGTCGATTTTCTGCCGCTGACGGTGGATTACAAGGAACGGTTTTACGCCGCCGGCAAGATCCCCGGCGGTTTTTTCAAGCGCGAAGGCCGGCCGACGGAGAAGGAAACGCTGGTGAGCCGGTTGATCGACCGGCCGCTGCGGCCGCTGTTCCCCGAAGGGTACTACTACGAAACGCAGATCATCGCCTCGGTGCTCTCCGCGGATCCGTCGTGCAGCGCCGACGTGCTGGGGATCATCGGCGCCTCGGCCGCGCTGCTCATCTCCCCGGTGCCGTTCACGGATCCGGTGGGCGCGGTGCGGATCGGCCGGGTGGACGGCGCGCTGGTCGTCAATCCGACGCCGCCGCAACTGGAGCGCAGCGAGCTCGACATGGTTGTGGCCGGCACCAAAGAGGCGATCATCATGGTCGAGGGCGAGGCCAAAGGGCTGGCCGAAGAGGCGATCCTGGCGGCGCTGGAGCTGGCGCATCAGCAGATCCGGCTGGTGATCGACCTGCAGCAGCAGTTGGCATTTCTGGTCGGCAAACCCAAGAAAGAGGCGGCGGTGGCCGTCGCCGACGCGGAGCTGTCCGGCGCGGTCTCGTCCGCCGCCGAGGCGCGCATCGCCGAGGCGTTGCAATTGACGCAAAAACTGGAGCGGCAAGCGCAACTGGACCGTATTCTCGCCGACGTGCAGGCGGCGATGGCGCCGGAGGACGCGGAGAAGCAGCGGAAGATCGCATCGATTTTCCAGGAGCTCGAGCGGCGCCGCATGCGCGAGGTCGTGCTGAAGGAGAAGAAGCGCGCGGACGGCCGCGGCCCGTCCGACATCCGGCCGATCACCTGCGAGGTGGGGCTGCTGCCGCGCACCCACGGGTCTGCGCTCTTCACCCGCGGCGAGACCCAGAGCCTGTCGGTGGTGACGCTGGGCACGGGCGAGGACGAGCAGCGGATCGACGCCCTGGAAGGCGAATCGACCAAGACCTTCATGCTGCACTATAACTTTCCGCCCTTCAGCGTCGGCGAAGCGCGGCCGCTGCGCGGCCCGGGCCGGCGCGAGATCGGCCACGGCGCCCTCGCGGAGCGGGCGCTCAAAGCGGTCATGCCGACGAAGGAGAAGTTCCCCTACACGGTCCGCCTGGTCTCCGATATTCTGGAGTCGAACGGCTCCTCCTCCATGGCGACCGTCTGCGCCGGCACGCTGGCCCTGATGGACGCCGGCGTCCCGATCGCCGAGCCCGTCGGCGGCATCGCGATGGGCCTGATCAAGGAAGGCGACCGGGTGGCCATCCTGTCCGACATTCTCGGGCTGGAGGATCATCTGGGCGACATGGACTTCAAGGTCACCGGCACGCGCCGGGGCGTCACGGCGCTCCAGATGGACATGAAAATCGGCGGCATCACCGGCGAGCTCCTGCGTCAGGCGCTGCAGCAGGCGAAAGCCGGCCGGCTCTTCATCCTGGACAAGATGGCCGAGGCCATGACGGCGCCGCGCGCGGATATTTCCAGCTTCGCGCCGCGCATCGTGAACATCCGCATCCGGCCCGAAAAGATCGGCGGGCTGATCGGCCCCGGCGGCAAGAACATCCGGGGCATCATCGAGAAGACCGGCGTCAAGATCGACGTGGCGGACGACGGGCTGGTGAGCATCGCCTCCACCGACGAGGCCGCGGCCAAGCTGGCGATCGAGATGGTGCAGCAGATCACGCAGGAGGTCGAAGTCGGCAAAATCTACACCGGCAAGGTGCGGCGGATCATGGAATTCGGGGCGATCGTGCAGCTCGGCCCCAACGTCGACGGCCTCGTGCACATCTCGCAACTGGCGCCCTACCGGGTCAAGGCGGTCACCGACGTGCTGAAGGAAGGCGACGAAGTGCAGGTCAAGGTGCTGGAGATGGACAAGCAAGGCAAGATCCGCTTGAGCCGCAAGGACGCTCTGCCCGCCGACGCCCGCGACGGGCAGGAAACGAAGCAGGAAAAGGTCAGCTAGCGCCGCCATGCCACAGGCGTACCGCCTCGGTCGTCTGTCCAACGGCCTGCGGGTCGTCGCCGAGCCGATGCCCGAGGCGCGCTCCGTCGCCGTCGGCGTCTGGTGCGACGTCGGCTCGCGCCATGAGTCGGCCGACGAAGCCGGCCTGGCCCATTTCCTGGAGCACCTCTGCTTCAAGGGCACCGGCCGCCGCAGCGCCCGCCAAATTTCCGAGGAAATCGACCGGCTGGGCGGGGAGTTGAACGCCTTCACGACCCGCGAAACGACCACCTTCTACGCCTCCGTGCTCAGCGAGCATCTGCCGCACGTGATCGAATTGCTGGAGGACATCGTCGCGCATCCCGCGCTGGCGCCGTTGGACGTCGTCAAGGAGCGGCGGGTCATCCTCGAAGAGATCAAAATGGTCGATGACAACCCGGAAGAAGTGGTGCACGATCTGCACGCCCGGCACGTCTGGGGCCGCCATCCGCTGGGGCGTCCCGTGCAGGGCACCGCGCAGTCGGTGGGCCGGCTGACGCGGCGGCAGGTGGCCGAATTCTGGCGCACGTATTATCAGCCGCATCGGATGGTCGTCGCGGTCGCCGGCGATTTCGGCTGGCGCTCCCTGCTGCGGTCGTTGGAGCGCGCGTTCGGCCGGTGGCGGCCCAAGCCCTCGGCCGAACGGTCCGCGCCGGCGGCGCCGGCCGTGCGCGGCGGCTTTCACTTCACCCGGCGGCCGCTGACCCAACTGCATTGCTGCCTCAGCGCGCCGGGCCTCTCCCAGAGCCATCCCGAGCGGTACGCGGGCTACCTGCTCAACACGATTTTGGGCGGGAGCGTCAGCTCGCGGCTCTTTCAGGAAGTGCGCGAGCGGCGCGGGCTCGTCTACACGATCTATTCTTCGCTGCACGGCTTCGCCGACACCGGCATGCTGTCGATCTATGCCGCCTGCCATCCGTCGGCGGGGGCCAAAGTGCTGAAGCTGGTCCGGCGCGAGCTGGACGCGCTGGCGCGCGAAGCGGTCGGCGCCCGGGAGCTGCGGCAGGCCAAGGAACAGTTGCGGGGCACCGTGCTGCTGGGGCTGGAGCATCCCCACTCACGGATGAGCCGCCTGGCCCGCGAGCTGCTCTATCTGGGCGACGTGGTGCCGACCGAGGACGGCTTGCGCGCCATCGCGGCCGTGACCCCGTCGCAGATCCGCCGGCTGGCGGCCCGCTTATTCGATCCGTCGTCCTATTCGCTGACGCTGCTGGGGCCGGCCGTGCCCGGCGTCAAAGGGGCCTGGGGCGGTTGAGGGAGATCACAAAACCTTTTTACGCGAAAAGAAAGGAGACATGCCATGGCTGTTCGATTGGGAGATGTGGCGCCGGATTTCACGGCGGACACGACGCAGGGGCCGATTCAATTTCACAAATGGATCGAGGGGAGTTGGGCCGTCCTTTTTTCCCATCCAAAGGACTTCACGCCGGTCTGCACCACCGAGCTGGGGCGGGTCGCCAACCTGAAGCAGGAATTCGCCAAGCGCGGGGTGAAGGTCATCGGGCTCAGCGTGGACAAGGTCGATGATCACCGAGGCTGGATCAAGGACATCAATGAAACACAGCGCGCCAACGTCGATTATCCCTTGATCGGCGACCCTGACAAGAAGGTCGCCATGCTCTACGACATGATCCACCCCAATGCGCTGGATAATCTGACGGTCCGGTCGGTCTTCGTCATCGGCCCCGACAAGAAGGTCAAGCTGATGCTGACTTATCCGGCGTCGACGGGCCGGAATTTTGACGAGCTGCTGCGTGTGATCGATTCGCTGCAGCTCACGGCGCAATACAGCGTGGCGACGCCGGCCGACTGGAAACAGGGCCAGGACTGCATCGTTTCGCCGTCCGTGTCGGATGAGGAAGCGAAAAAGAAGTTCCCAAAGGGCTTCAAGGCGGTCAAGCCCTACCTGCGCGTGACGCCGCAGCCGAACAAATAGTTCTAGATCGTACGGCGATGGGGGTTGTCAGGGGGGAGCGTGAGCATCGCTCCCCCTGACTTCAATAGTC
>JBFMAJ010000069.1:0-9437 GCA_040755775.1 Nitrospirota bacterium | reverse complement strand
AACTGAAAGCGGTGGAGTATCCGCGCCTCTGGGCCGCCATGGGGTGCATCGCGGTCGGCGCCCTGAAAGAACTGGCCTGGGACGCCGAGCCCGATTGGCGCGACATGGCGGCCAACGGCGCGGGGATCGGAGTCGGCCTGGTGGCGACGATTCCATGGGGATAAACGGCATGACGCGGCGCCTTTGCAATCCCCCGGGGCTTGTGCTACGATTTTGCGCCCCGGGCTCGAGGCTTCCGCGTGCTTGGCAAAGTGTCCAGTTGCGCCGTCGATGGACTGGAGGCGTCGCTCGTCGGCGTCGAGGTGGATGTCGCCTCCGGTCTTCCGCTCTTCGCCGTGGTCGGCCTCCCGGATGCCGCCGTGAAGGAGAGCCGGGACCGCGTGCGCGCGGCGATTAAAAACGCCGGTTTCTCCTTTCCTGTCAAAAAAATCACGATCAATCTGGCCCCGGCCGATCTGAAAAAAGAAGGCTCGGCCTTCGATTTGCCCATGGCCGTCGGCATTCTGGCGGCCGAGGGCCTCGTGCCGGACGATCCGGCCTCCCCCATTCGCCGGACGCTGATCGTCGGCGAGCTGTCGTTGGACGGCGCCATTCGGCCCGTGCGCGGCGCGCTGCCCATGGCGGCGGCCGCCAAGCGGCGCGGCTTTACCGCCATGGTGCTGCCGCTTGAAAATGCCGAGGAAGCGGCGGTCGTTGAGGAGGTGGCCGTGTACGGCGCCTCGACGCTGCCGCAGGTGATCGAATGGCTGAACGGCCGGCAGGCGATCGAGCCGACCCGCGTGAACGTCGAGGAGTTGCTCGGCCGCTGCTCCCGCCACGCGGAGGATTTTTCCGACGTCAAGGGGCAGGAGCAGGCCAAACGCGCGCTGGAAATCGCGGCGGCCGGCGGCCATCACGTGCTGATGATGGGGCCCCCCGGTTCGGGCAAAACCATGCTGGCCCGGCGCGTGCCGACGATCCTGCCCGGGATGGAATTCGATGAGGCGATTCAAACCACCACGATTCACAGCGTGGCCGGCATGCTGCGGGCATCCGGCCAGGGCCGCGGAGGCGAGGGAGACGGCGGCCGCTCGTTGATCGCGACCCGTCCGTTTCGGGCGCCGCACCATACGATTTCGGACGCGGGCATGGTGGGCGGCGGCCAGACGCCCCGGCCCGGAGAGGTGAGCCTGGCGCACCACGGCGTGCTGTTTCTGGACGAACTGCCGGAGTTTCGGCGCAATGTGCTGGAGGTGTTGCGGCAGCCGCTGGAAGACGGCACGGTCACCATTTCCCGCGCCGCCGCGGCCGTCACCTATCCGGCGCGCTTCATGCTGGTGGCCGCGATGAACCCCTGAAGTGACACTGGCCGTTCGGCTGTTTCATTCCTGAACCATTTGTCGAGCCAGCTTCTTCCTGAAGCGGCAAATCCTGCCTTACATCGTTCCTTTTGGCTTTGGCGCGGGCAGAGAGCCGTTGCTCCTGCAGGATGGAGTGACATTGGTTCCAGAGCTCGTCCGAGACGACCGGTTCCACCGGGGTATGCACCCAGTGCTCTTGCGGTTTGAAGACCGGGGATTTCTTATTGCCGATGCGCGTCGTGTAATGTGAGCGATGAAGCCCCTTGGCCGTGGAATTCTCCAGGAGCTGAGTAATCGTCACATCTGTGAATTGTTTTCCCCTGCGGGTGCGATAACCCGCCTCATTGAGCTGCTTGGCCATGACCATCTTGCGTCGGTGCTCGGCAAAGAGTTCCGGAGGTTCAAATTTTCGGCTGACGGAATCGAAAGTGATAAATTCGACGAGGTTCAGTCACCAGCGAGAAGTTCGGCCATGGCTTGGCTAATCGGCAGGCCGGTGAGGATTTCAATGTAAAGGAATTGACCCTGAGGATTGACCTCAAAGAACACGAGATCGCCATCGTCTGTCAACTTTAAGTCAATAGCGCCATAGAGTAGTCCCAGTTCCTGCATTAGGTCAAGGATGTGCTGCTTGACGTCCGACGGGAGCTCGAACGGTGTGCATGGTGCGTCGGCATCCAATCGTGAATCGACCTGGGCTTGGCCTTGTGCTGTGGCGATAAAAGCGGAAAATGTTCGCTTACCGATGACTGTAGTGCGAACATCGCCTGGCCCTGTGATCAACTCTTGGAAGATCGTAGGGGCTAGCGGAAGGTCATCAAGGGCGGCCCAGTCCTCGCGCGTCCAGCGCCGCGTGTCTAATAGACGATGTGACGGAGCCGTCATCGGCTTATGCACTACCCGCTCACCGTAGAAACGGATAAAGTCTTGAGCAGCTCCCTGGTCATTAGTAATAAGAGTATCAGGCACCCTCAGCCCGACTCGCCGTGCGACCTCCAGTTGATGGGGCTTGACCGCATTAAGCTCACAGCTTCGTGGATTGACAAATCGGGCATCGAGCGAGAGAAACAGGCCATCCAGAGCAATGTGCCATTCCGCTTGAGCAAACTGCCTATCCCTCGGATCGAGGATCTCCCGCAACCGTGGAGGATAGGGGCGCCGAATCCAGACGGTACGTATATCGTAGTGGGGGATTACCTGTCCGTCTGACCCTACTAGGGATTTCTCATTTTCCCTACCGACCCGATACCGCAGGCGAGTATGCTCGGCGCAGCGGAAAGTATCCAAGAAGACGACTTGCTCATTTATTAATTCTAGCTTCTGGCTGACGGATCGTGCGTGAACGTCGTCAGGGCTGGAGACGATCAGAATCATCTTGCTCAATCCCCATCTGCCGGAGGAACTCCCGTTCTATGGCTCGATATCTTGGATACTCGGGGAGAGGTACGACCCTTCGTCGGGCATGGATCGCGAATGGTGTGCGATTCCGCCACAGTGCGCCAACATAGTGCTCGCTAGAGGTCAACTTTCTCAGCCGCGCGCCTTGGCGAAGCCAGATGCGGATAGGAGTGGAGGCAATAGGCACTAAGCCTGTGGGTAACTCAAGCGCCTCCACTTTCATAACGTCCTCTTTATCAAAAGAAAAGCAGAACTGACCCGCAATGATTCGGATCTGATCACTTGTCTCGGGTAGCAGGAGCCCCGCCAGACTGAGATCATCGTCGATCGATCCGGCTTCAGTGCGGGGAATTCGGCCCAGCCACGTACAGAGATCAATTTCAGCACATTGGGTTACCAGCTTTGGATCCATTGGCACCTTGTATCATCGGTTTGATCGGCCGTGGGTGGACAGCCTGACGTAGTGGTTGTGTCGGTGCATATTTGTTCCAATTCCTTTCCTGCGCCGTAAGGGTTCGTCGGACCAAGCGGCCCAAAGCCACCCGGCCAAGGCCACGGTCCTTGCCATGGCGGCTGGGGCAATTCATCCGCACGAAGAAGGTTTCTGACGAGCGTGGCGTTACGCACCCCTATGAAGACCATGTCAGGCCGGTTCTTCATGAAAGTCCCCACGCATTCGATCTCCTCAAGAGGTATAGAAAGCAACCCCACTTCGGTCGCTAAGTGCAGGTACTTGTCACTTCTGCTTACCGCTTTCCCGTGATACGTGACGCGTGCCGCTTCGCTCTCGGTCCGCTGTTGTAGCATTGCTAGTAACTTCTTAAGATTGTCATCTGCCATGGTCGAATCTCCTTTCTCATCTGAGTGATTTTGAGGATGCTCTTCTTTCTCAAAGGCTGAAATCTTAATCTTATTATTCTTATTCGTAAGGCGGTAGGAAAAATAGCGCGACTATTATTCCCTAATATTTCTGGAAATATCAAGAAAAATCTTAATGAAAAATGACTTTTGGTCCGGAATCAATCACTTTGAACAAAGGACCTGTGCCCTAAGAATCGGACAGTCGGAAAGTTGAATCCAACGTGCTTTTGACACTCGGAGAAAATTAGACGATTATCCCCTAAGTCTCCGGCCAATAGCCCAAAAATTCTATAATCTTGGCCTGGTGCTGTCTAGCCGGCTCTCTCCCACGCTCCCAGTTGTAGACCGTGGACTTGGTCACCCCGATTCGCTCTGCCACCTGGGCTTGGTATAATCCAAGATCAAGCCGGCGCTTTCTGACATGCTCTCCTAGCGTCCTAGGTGCCACCGGATAGCCCTTCGGTGGTACAATTGGCCGTGGCATTGTCAGGGTATAGTACCGGACGTATTTGGAAAAGCTTCCCGAACCCCTGCCCCTGCGGCTTTCTGACCGATCCGCGCCGGGCCTGCTCGTGCGCGCCGGTGCAGGTCCAGCGCTACCGGGCCAAAATTTCCGGGCCGCTGCTGGACCGGATCGACGTGCAAATCGACGTGCCGGCCGTGCCGTTTCAGCACTTGTCGGATGAGCGGCCGCACGAGTCCTCCTCGGCCATCCGCGCGCGAGTGGTCAAGGCCCGGGCGCTGCAGCGGGCCCGCTACGCGGCCGACAACGTCGGCTGCAACGCGGAGCTGACACCCCGGCTGATCAGGAAATATTGCGGGGTTGACGCCGACAGCAGGCGGCTGCTGGAATTGGCGATGCAGCGTTTCGGCCTGTCAGCGCGCGCCTATGCCCGCGTGCTGAAAGTGGCCCGCACGATTGCGGATCTTGGCGGCCGGGAGCGGATCGAGCCGCCCGACGTGGCCGAGGCGATCGCCTGCCGCTCATTTGACCGCCGGCTGGAGAGAACGGCGTAAGAGAACGGCGTGAGGGAACGGTTACGATGAAGCCGCGAGGAGTTTCAGATCGGCCACTCGCTTGAATGCGCGGAAGTCTCGGTCCCGGGTGACCAGCGGCACGTTGTGATCTAAGCAACTCTGTGCGATAAGCGCGTCTGCTAACCGGGCCTTGGCGCCCAACCGCAACACTTTCGCCCGCAGCAGGCCGGTCCGTTCCCAGTACCCCTCCATAAGAGGAAGTACAGGAATGCCCAAAATCGTCTGCCTGACTGACGGGCTGAGTTTGGGGTCGCTGAGCAACTCGGTCACGATGACCGGGGCAAAAACTCCGATTTGATCGGTCAGCGCCTGGTGGATCAGCTCCACATCATCGCCTTGTTCGCCTTCCAGGTAGACGATGAGCGAGCTGGTATCAATGCAGAGCACTACTCTTCTCGAAGGTCCGAGACGGTCACGCTGAACTTGACCCGGCCCTTGAGCTTGCGCAGCTTGGCGTAGGCGCCGCCCGCGGCCACCAGTTCCAACCCGCGGCGGATGGTCGGCGTGATGCCTTCCTTGGTCGCCGCGGTGGCGCGCTCCAGAAGGTCATCAGGGACCTCAACCGTCAGTTTTCTTGCCCCCATACGGAATCCTCCTTAATGAAGAATACCATACGATAGACCATATGTAAATACGGTGTTTTAGTAGGATCAGGCACTTACGCCAAGCCGGCGCGGCCCTATTGAACCGAATCTATTTCCATTTGATCGTGCAGCCCGCCAGCGGCGTGTCGGCCGTCGCGGGGGCTCGCCCGGCGAGCACGGCTTCCAGCGCCTCGCGAAAATCATGCGACCGGACGGCCTGCGGATTCTCGTAGTTATCATCGATACGGCCGTGATACCGCAGCGCGCGTTGTGAATCAAACAGGAAGACTTCCGGCGTGCGGGTCGCTCCATAGGCTCGGGCGGTTTCTTGGGTCTCGTCATGCAAATACGGAAAGGGATACCCTTTGGCCTTGGCCCGTTTCACCATTTCGGGAAAGCCGTCCTCCGAATACTTCTTGGGGTCATTGGCATTGATCAACGCAAACGCCACGCCTTTAGCCTGATACGTCTTTCCCAAGCCGATCATCCGATCCTCCCAGGCCTGAACATAGGGGCAGTGGTTGCAGGAAAAGATCACCGCCAGGGCCTTCGCGCCCTTGGCCAAATCGTCGGAAGAGACGGGCTTGCCATCAACGTTCTTTAGACGAAACGGAATCAATTGTCCGCCGATAATCAGTGTCATGGCTCACCTCGTTTTTTTATTTTTTTCCAAAGCGTTTTGGATCAGTTCTTCGGTCGGAACGGGGATTCCCCGTCCCGTCGCGTCGTGATAGATCCGACAGCTCAGGCCGAACCGTTGGTGCTCGGTGCCCCCTGGATCAATATCCCGGCCGTCAATGCGAATGGTGGGCGAGCCAGGGAAGCGGTGTTGCTCCGCCTCTTCCTCCGTTGTGACCTCAATCCGACGGATCTCGGCTTGAATGTTCTGGCGGTCCAGCACCTCGTGCAACCGCTCCCAGGCCTTGGGGTGGGACGGACACTCATTCCAAAACAGAAAATCGATCTTCAGCATACCGGCCGATCCATTATGACCTACTGAATTATAATATGATGACCACGTTGAGGAAAAGGCTCGAACGGGGACGAGATCGGCTCTGTGGAACGGCGAATACCGATAGGCGTTTAGCGCCTGACGGGCAGCGAGACGCGGGCGGAAAAGCCGCCGAGCCGTTCGGAGCGGCCGAAGACCAGCGTGCCGCCGTACTGCTCGACCATCTCCCGGACGATGGCCAGGCCGATGCCGTGGCCGGCGGCGGCTTCATCGATCCGCACGCCCCGCTGCGTCAGGCGCGCCAGCTCTTCCGGCGGGCAGCCCGGCCCGTCGTCTTCCACGGCCAGCACGACCGCGCCGTTCGCCTCCGCGCCCAACCGCACCCGGCCTCGGGCCCATTTGAAGGCGTTGTCGAGCAGGTTGCCGAGCAGCTCCAGCAGATCCTCCCGATCGATGGCCACGGTCAGACCGGGCGCGATGGCGCACTCGACCGCCACGGTCTTGTCATGATGAATTTTTGCCAGCGCCTCCAGGAGCGGGACGGCTTCGTCCCGCAAGCGGACCATTTGTCCCGGCCGGGCCGCGCCGGCCAGCCGGGCCCGTTTCAGCTCCCGATCGATCAGGCTCTGCAGCAGGCGCGTCTGCTCGATCAATTGCCGGTTGAGGTCGGAATGCTCCCGCAATTCCGGCCGGTCGGCCAGCCGCGCCAACAGCGTCAGGGGTGTTTTGAGCGCGTGCGCCAGATTGCCGAGGGCGTGCCGGGAGCGCTGCAGCCGCTGCGTCATGGCCTCCAGGAGCCGGTTGATCTCGCCGATGAGCGGCCGCACCTCGGCCGGCGCCGCTTCGTCGAGCCGGGTCGCGTCGCCCCGCTCCAGGGCCGCCAGCTCCCGGCGCGCCTTGTCCAGCGGCGCCAGCCCGCCGCGCATGATCCTCCATTGGATGAGCATCAGCACAATAAGCGCGGCGAGGGAGACCGCCCCGTAGCGCCACTGAACGCGCCGCAGCGCGGCGTCGATCGGGGTCAGATCCTCGGCCACGGCAATCGTCACGGGGCGATCCTGTTTCCGATACCCCGTGACGACGACGAGCAACGGCTGGCGCGCGGGGCCCGCCAGCGTCAGCCGCTTCGACTCGCCAATGCCGACCGCGGGCAGCGTCAGGGTCTGGTCCCACAGCGAGCGGGAGCGCAGCCGGACGTCGCCGACGGCGATCTGATAGTAATGGCCGGAAAAGGGTTGCTGATACATCGAGGCGCTCGGTCCGGGAGCCAGCGAGGGGGCGGAGGGATCCGTGATCGTCAGCGCCGCGAGCAGCCCTTCGCCGTCGCGCTCCAGCCGGGAGGCGACCGAGTCCTCCGCCAGCCGGCGAATCGAGCCCACCACGGCGAGCCATTGCAGGCCGAAGAACAGGAGCAGGCTGACGAGCAGCCCCGTGCCGAGGCGTGACTGGATCGAGCGCATCAGCCCGGCGCGCGGAAGAGGTAGCCCTGCCCCCGGCGGGTCTCGATCAGCGAGCGCCCCACTTTCCGCCGCAGCCGGTTGACGTAGACTTCGATGACGTTGCTGTCCTTTTCCGAGTCGAAGTTGTAGACGTGCTCGGTCAGCCGGTCCTTTGAGAGAATGACGCCCGGATGGAGCATGAAATAGCGGAGCAACCGGAACTCCACGCCGGTCAGGTCGAGGGCGTTCCCGCCCCGCGTGAGCACGCGCTGCCGCTCTTCGTCCAGCGTCAGGCCGCCGATCGCGAGCGTGCCCTGGGCCCGGGCGTGGCTGCGGCGGATGAGCGCGTGAATGCGCGCGAGCACCTCCTCCGGATGAAACGGCTTGACCACGTAATCGTCGGCGCCGGCCTTGAGCCCGTCGACTTTTTCATGCCAGGCGTCCCGCGCCGTCAGAATCAGCACCGGGAACGTTTTCCCCTTGGCCCGCCAATGCTTCAACACGTCGAGGCCGGGGCGCCCCGGAAGGCCCAGATCGAGGATCACGGCGTCATAGGGCTCTTCCATGCCCCAAAACTCCGCCTCGCGCCCGTCGGCCTGGCAATCGACGGCGAAGCCGGCCTTCTCCAGCCCGGCGCGCAACTGCCGGCTGAGCGCCGCGTCATCCTCAACCACCAGCAGTCTCACGGTTTCCGTTCCTCGTGCCCGGCCAACGGCTCGCCGGTCGCCGCGTCAAGCGTCATCTCCCAGACCACGCCCGTGTCATCCAGAATCTCCAGTTCATAGAGGTATCGTCCGTCCTCGCGCTCCAGCTCGGTCTCGATGACGCGGCCGGGCCGTATGGCCTGTGCGCGGGCGAGGATATCGGCCAAGGGGAGAATGACGCCGGCCTCTTGCAGCTCGGTCGCCTCCTCATGATCGTCATCGGCGACAGCCGCGCTCGGGACGATCATCCACGCCGCCGCCAGGGCGGCGAGGAGCAGGCCGATGGTCCGCCGCCGCCCCATCAGTCGTCCCAGTTCGGGAAGCCGGGGATGGCGACGTCGTCCTCATCGAACGAGCCGGCATCGGCGCGGGTGTGGCAGGCCGTGCACTGACTCAGGCTCAGGACCTTCGGATTGTCCGCGACCATCTTGCGGGAAAGCTCATGGTGCTTGCGGACAATGTAGGGCAGGGTGCTGATCCGGAGCGGCGGCTCGGCGCTCTTGAGCGACCGCAGCGCCTTGGGGGAGCGATCGCCCGGGGCCGCGTCGGCCGCGTGCCGCGTCAGATAGGCCGTCAGGCTCGCCTGCGTGTCGGGCGCCAGCTCGGCGTTTTCCCCAAAATGGTTGGCCAGATCGCCCATTATCGCCGTCCATGACGCCGCCGGCAGCCATCCCGGCTGGTAGGCAAAATGGCAGGCGCCGCATTCCTGTTGATAGAGTGGATCGGTCACGGGGTCGACCATGGCCCCGGCCTCTCCCCGCTCGTCCTCGTCGCTCATGGCCAGGCGGCCGGTGAACACGATGAGCGCGAACAGCGCCACCACCATCAGTCCCGTCAAAATCGCCTTCATTATACCCCTCCGTTTTCAGGCGGCGCAAACCGCCGTTATTGTGTTTGCAGATAGAGCAGCAGGTCGCCCTTTTCCTGGGGCGTGCACGCTCGTCCCATCGTCCAGTTGCAATTGCGGGTGAGCCATTTCTCAATGAACTCGCCGTCGGTCAATCGTTTGGGGTTGGCCGACGGCGCGAGCGCGTCAATCGGTTTGCCCGTGGTGACGTGCTTGCCCGCCGCGCGCAAATCGGGGCCGTGGCAGGCGGCGCAGCGGCGCGCCTGCCCCGAGG
>JBFMAJ010000068.1:0-9465 GCA_040755775.1 Nitrospirota bacterium | reverse complement strand
ATCGCCGACGGCGGCCACCCGTCGGCGTACTACAATTTCGCCCTGGCGCTGGAGCGGGCGGGCCGGGCCGATGACGCCATCCGCGCCTATGAAGAATTTCTGGCCCGCGCGCCGGCCGCGCTGCCGTTCCATCGCCAACGAGCGGAACAGCGAATCATGGAGCTTCGGCGGCGATGAGGCCCGCCGCCGCGCCGTGATGCGACGGCTCCGTTGATGCCCCGTCTCGCGCCCGTTCTGCTGATCCTGTTGGCCGTGCTGCTCGTCTATGGCCAAAGCCTGTCGCACCGCCTGGTCTGGGACGACGCGGATAATATCATCCACAATCCGGCGCTGCGTGAATCGCCGCTGAGCGGCGGCTGGCTGGCCTCCCCCTCGGCGCCGACGCGCGTGCTGGCGAATCTATCGTTTGCCCTGGAGTACCGCCTCTGGGGGTTGGCGCCCGCCGGCTATCATGCCTCGAATCTCCTGCTCCATCTGGCCAACGGCCTGTTGGTCTATTCGCTGGCGCTGGGGTTGTCGGCCGGCTCCGCCCCGTTCGGAGCGGGGCTCGCGGGATGGCTCTTCGCCGTGCACCCCGTCAACGTGGAGGCGGTCAATTCGATCGCATTGGGGCGGGGCTATCTTCTGGCGACGTTGTTCGCGCTGGCGGCCGTGCGGCTGGCGGTTGCGGCCGCCCGCGCCGGCGGACCAAGCCGGTGGGGGCCGGCGCTCGCCGCCGCGGCGTGCTCGGCGGTCTCGCACGAGATCGGCGCCGTCGCGATCGTGCTCGTGATCGCCGTCGGATTCCTAAAATATGAGCCGTCTCCGGCGATGCGGCGATGGTCGCCGGTGGTTGCACTGGTCGCAGCCGGGCTGCCGCTGTCGCTGCTCCTGGCCTGGATGGCCGGCATGTCGGGCGTTGGGCCGCCCGCGCCCGTGACGGCGGCCGCGCTTGCCCTTAAGCAACTGATGGTCCCGGTGCCGCTCTGCCTTTGGTATGATGCGGCCGGCAGCGGATCTGCGTCAACGTTCGGCCCTATCGGGGTGCTGGCGCTCATCCTCGCGCTGGCGCTGGTCGTGGCGACGGTCGTCCGCCGGTCCGTCCTCCTGTGGCTCAGCGGACTGTTGTTCGTGCTGGCATTGCTGCCGGCGATGGGCCGGCCCCTGCTGCCCTTTCCTTTGCCCAGCCTGCTTGGGGAGCGGTGGCTCTATTTGCCCGCGGCGTTTATGGCCATCTGGGCGGGAGTGCTGGCGCAGTCCTGGCGGGGGGCCGTCAAGGGGCGGACGGACGGGCTCGCGGCCGGCGCCCTGCTGGCGGCCATCTGCCTTGCCGCGGCGGGCGGAACGGCCTATGCGGCTGTCCAGACCCGGCACTGGCGCGACAATGCGACGCTGTTCGAGCATGCTGTGCGACACTGCCCCCCTTCGGCCTATCTGCATGCCGCGCTGGGCAAGGCCTACTACGACCGCAAGGAGACGGCACGGGCGAACGAGCAATTTCGATCGGCCGCCGCCATCGATCCGTCCTTTGCCCGCGCCCGTATCGGCCTAGGGTTGGTCGCGCTGGACGGGGGGCAGCCGCTGGAGGCGTTGCGCGAGCTGACCGCCGCGATCCGATTGGCGCCGCAGGACGCGGACGCTCATAATGGCTTGGGTGAGGTCTACAATCGGCTCCGCCGGCATGAAGCGGCCCTGCATGAATTTCAACAGGCGGCGAGGCTCCGCCCCTGGCAGGCGGTCTACCATTGGAATCTGGCGCTGGCGTATGAGCAGGTCGAACGGTACGAGGAGGCCGTGGGCGAATGGGAGCGCGTGATCGCCCTGAGCCCGGACCCGGACGAGCGGAAAACAGCCCTCCACGCGATCGACCGGCTCACGCAGGTCATGGCCGAGCATCGATAACCCCCAGCCGGCCGGGACACGTGACTGAATGATCCTTATGGCGCCGCATCATGATCGGGCGGATCCGTACGTGTCGTTGATCATTCCGGTCTACAACGCCGAGGCCTACATTCAACGTTCGATCGACACGGCCATTCAGTTCTTTCAACGCCAGGACTATCCAGCCGAGATCATCATCGTGGACGACGGCAGCCGGGATCGCACGCGGGCGATCGTGGAGCCGTATGGAGGCCATGCCCGCATTCTGACCGGCGAGCGGAACCGGGGAAAGGGCTATGCCGTGCGGCGCGGCATGCAGGCGGCGACCGGCCGATTCCTCTTTTTCACGGATGCCGATCTTCCGTGTTCGTTGGAGCCGCTGCCAAAGTTCTTGCGCTGCTTGGACCGCGAGGGGCGTGATGTGGCCATCGGGTGGCGCAATTCGCCGGACCACGCGGGGGCGGTCAAGGCCTCGTGGCTCCGCAAAGCGGGCAGCGCGTTGTTCACGGTGCTGGTCAGCCGGATCATGGTGCCGGGAATCGATGATACACAGTGCGGGTTGAAAGGGTTCCGGCGGGCCGCCGCACAGGCCCTGTTTTCCAGAAACCGGATCAACCGCTTTGCGTTTGACGTGGAGCTCATCTTCATCGCCCGAAAGCTGGGGCTTCAGCTCGGGCGTGTTCCCGTGAATGTCGTCGCATCGGCTCCTTCCACCGTTCGGCCCGCCTGGGACGGTCTCCTGGCCGCCAGGGATCTGGCGCGGATTCTCTGCTACGATGTGCTGGGCTACTACGCATGAACCGGTGGCAAGGGGATCCCGGCAATACTGCGCGCGCGGTTCGACCATGGCGCCAAGCGCTGCTGTTGGCCGGGGTCGTCGGATTGGCCTATGCCGGCGCCCTTCCCAACGGGTTTGTCTGGGATGACCGCTTGCAGATCGTGGCCAACCCGCATCTCGAGGGAGCCGCCGAGCTGCCTGGATATTTTGTTCAATTTTCTCAATCGCTGAATTTTCCCGCTCCGCAGTTGACCTATCGCCCGTTCTTCCTGGTGTCGCTGCTGATCGATCATGCCGCGTGGGGGCTGCAGCCGTTCGGCTACCATCTGACCAATCTCCTGCTCCATCTGATCAACACATGGCTGGTGTTCCGGTTGGGATCGATGCTGGCCGGCTCGCCCCTGGCCGGTTTGTGGGCGGGGCTGTTGTTCGGCCTTCACCCCGTGCAGACCGAAGCGGTTGATTGGATTTCCGGGCGCACGGAGGCGATCGCGGCGCTGTTCGTGCTGCTCGCCATGGTCTGCGATTGGCAGTGGTCGCGATCACAGGGCTGGCGGGCGATGGTGTGGGGCGCCGCGACGGTGGCGGCCACGGTGTGCGCGCTGCTCAGCAAGGAGACGGCCATCGTGCTGCCGTTGGCCCTGCTGCTGAGAGCGTGGCTGACGGGCGAGGGGGCGCCGCGGCCGGCCGCTCTGCGCGCGCTCCTGGTCGCCCTGCCGGTCGTGGTCTATCTGTTGATTCGCCTCTCCACCATGTCGAACATGATTCAATCGGCTTCGGAACGGGATTGGGGTGGCTTGATCGTCACCGCCGCCGCCGCGATGCTGGAATATCTACGGCTGATCGTGTGGCCTCTCAACTTGACGGCGGCTCATGATTTCCGATTCTTGAACCCGACGGCCGGCCGCCTGCTGGGGGTGATCGCCGGGAGCATCGGGGCGGCCATGGCGCTCTGGTGGCTGCGCCGATGGCGGTTCGTCGCGTTCGGCCTGATGTGGGCCATGGCGTTCCTCCTCCCTTCGTTTGCGTTGCTGCTGGTGGGCCGCGGGTATCTGATCACCGAGCGCAGCCTGTACGTGCCCATGGCCGGTCTGGCGGTGGGGGGAGGCTGGCTGGCTGCGCGTGCGCTCGGCGCGCTCAGGGCGTCCTATCGGCAGAGGGGCGCCGCCGCCGGCTGGGCTGGACTGGCTATCGTGCTTGCCGGCATGGCATGGGCCGTCTCAACCCGCCACCAGGCCTGGCATGATGAGCTGTCGCTCTGGATCGATGCGGTGGCCAAGGCGCCCGCATCCGGCTTTGCCCGGCATAATCTTGCCGTGGAGCTTGACCGCCGGGGCCGCGCCGCGGAGGCCGTCGAGGTGTTGCGGGATGGCCTTCGGCAAGTCCCCGACGATCTTGAGATCATGGTGACGTTGGGGGAGGTGTCGTTTAATCTGGGCGATGTGCCAACGGCCGCTCAACTGTTCCAGAGCGCGATGCGCCGCGATGACGGCCGCCCCGATCCCATCGTCATGGCCAGAGCGTATTACGGGTGGGGTCTCGTACAGTACAACCAGGGCTCGGGAGAATCAGCCCGGCGGGCTTGGGAGGCGGCCATCCGCCTGAACCCCCGCCACGCGGAAGCGGCCCTCGCCCTTAAGCGGGTAGTTGGCCCCTGAACACGCTGAGGCCGTTCAACGTGCCGAACCAACGATGGCCGAGGTCGTCGAAGAGGATGGAGAAGACAAAATCGCTCGGCAGGCCGTCGGCGGCGTTGATCGTATGCCAGTTGGCGCCATCGAACCAACTGGCGCCGCCTTCGGTTCCGGCCCAAATCCGGCCATCCGGATCCAGCGTCAGCGCCAGAATGAAATTCCCCCCGAGTCCCTGCTCTTTCGTGTAGGTCGTCCACGTTGTGCCGTCGTAGCGCGTGAGGCCGCCCCCCCAGGTGCCGAACCACTTCCGATCCTGCCGGTCCACCAGCGCGGAGATAATGAAGTTGGGGTTCGGGCCGATATTCTGTTTTTCCAGATCCATATGGTGCCGCCCGGCCGATGAGCCGTAGGCGCTTTCCCCCTCCCCGCTGGAATGGGGGGTCGTGCCTTTCGGGAACAGCGCGGCGGTGGTTTCATCCGGCGCCACGTCCGCGCCAAGGCCGTCTTGGTGAGTGTACGTCTTCCATTGGGAGGTTTTCCGATCAAACCGGCTCACGCCGGCCTCGGTGCCGAACCAAAAAATGCCCTCTCGGTCCAGCGCCATGGAATAGACCCATTTGTCGGCCAGGCCATCCGCCACGGTATAGGTTTTGAACCGGGTCCCGTCGAACACGCTGACGCCGCTCCAGGTCGCCACCCACATCGTGTTCGATTCGTCGAAGACGATGTCGTAGATCCAATTGTCGCCGAGCCCGTCGGCGCTGGTGAACACCTTCCAGGCGGCGCCGTCATAGCGCGACAGTCCTCCGCCGTAGGTGCCGACCCATTTGTGGCCGTTCGGATCGACGGCAATGACATAGATGCCCCGGCTGGTAATGCCGCCGCCGGTGCTGCGGGGACTGTAGGTCTCGAATTCGAGCGCATAGTTTCCCGTCTCATCCTGCACGGGTTGGGTATTGAACCGGATCATGCCCTTGGAGGTGCCCATCCACAAATTGTCGCCGTCCATCGTCATGGTTTTGACCGGATCATTGCGCGTGGAGAAGTGGCGCCACACTATCGGGCCGGAACGCGGCGTGGGGGCCACAATCTCAAGGCCCGACGGACGAGTCCCCCGGTAGCAGGAGCCCGACAACAGCGCCAGCAGTATGCAGTAACCGGCCAGATATGCGGTCCAGCGGTTTTTCATGAAGAGGCTGTTATTGCTTGGGTTTGACGTGGCAGCGGTTGCAGGCGGAAATCGGAAAGGCCACCCGGCCATGGCAGCGGCCGCAAAATTCACCGTTGACGATTTTCACCATCGAAATGGGGTTGGCTCCGCGTTTCATGACGAAAATACTGGGATGACAATTGCCGCAATCAAGCCAGTAAGTATGGGGAAAATGGGGAAAGACGACATTGGGCATCGCGCCGACCGCCGGAATCTCAATATCGAAGTTGAACGGGGGAACCGCCGGTTTGGAAGGATCGAGCGATTCCTTTGGATGGATAACGTTGTCTTTGAAGGCTTTGACCCAGTCGATATTGCCCTCGAAATCCACCGGAAAGTCTTTCATGATCACATTCGGGTCCCGATTTTCCTTGGCAAACGGCGCGAACGGTTCGGGCAGCGTGGTGGGATCTTCAAAATCATCCAGTTGGGTGGGCACGACCGAGGAGACGGCGGGAGCGGGCGCGGCCTGCCCCGGCTGCGCCGATGGCGCCGGCGGCGCGGCGGGCTGCTCCGATGATTTTTTAAAGAGCGTGCAGGAATAGAGGCCGGCCATGCTCACCATGACCAGCGCAACCACGCACGCGAGATCGTGCCGGAACCGCGGCGTCATTTGACTCCCAGCAGCGGCCCGGTCGTCAGACCGGGTTGGCCGGAATGGCACCGCGCGCATTGCACCGGCTTCCAGGCGACGGTGCCGTTATGGCATTTGCCGCAGAACTGGCCGTTGATGATCTTGTTCATATCGATGTCGTTGGAACCGGAGCGCATTTCAAAAATGGCGGGATGGCAGACTTTGCATTTGAACTCGATGCGGTGAATCCAGTGGGGAAACACGACCGGCGGCATGCCCCGCTTTTCCGCCTTGCTGTTGAGGACCATGTCGGCGTAAAAGCCGGCGATGGTCGGCCCGGTGGCGACCAATAGCAGCGCGCCGGCAAGAAGCCCCAAAACAAGCAGCAGGTGCGTTATTGAACGTGGTGGCATGCCTCGCCGTCTGACCGAGAATGAAAAGTCGAAACACAGGCAAAATAATTTGTCAATGGGGACGGAGCGCAGCTCCGGCGCGCCGCGCGTCATGGTTGACTTGAGGCCGGCGAATTTTTACAATGAGCGCAATTGTGAACCCGTCCGTCTGATCAGCCGCCGAAGTGAACCGTCCATCCGTCCACGTTCTCTCCCGCGCTCCCGCCGCCCGTCACATGGCCGCCGCCGCGCTGGGCCTGCTTGCGCTCGTCATCGTCGGCTGCGACCGCGGCTCGCCCCCGTCGCGCCCTCTCGAATTGAAGCAGATCCCGGCTCAAGGGACCGAGTATGTCGCCTACTCTTCATTCGACACCGGGCCGGGCACCTACGTGCGCGCGCTCAAGCTGGATGGGCGCGTCCTCTGGGTCGGCACGTCCCGCGGCATTGTGGCCGTCGATCATGCGTCGGGCAACCTGCTGCAGACCTACACGCGCGCCAGCGTGGGCAACCGCATGGCCAGCGACTATATTTTCACCATCAACGTCGGATCCGGCGGCGTGAAATGGTTCGGCACCAACAACGGCGGCCTTGTGCAATTCAATCCGTCGGCCGAACCGGCCCGCCAATGGACGAATTATCTGCCCGCGCATGGGTTGGCCGATTTTTGGATCTACGACATCGATTTTCAGGCGGACGGCACGATGTGGGTGGGCACGTGGGACGGGGTCAGCCGCTATGACGGCACGGCGCCGGAGGGCAAACGATTCACCAACTATAACGAAAAAGACGGCCTCGCCAACCGGTGGGTCTACGCCGTCGCCGTCGATCGTGATCAGTCGCTCTGGTTCGGCACCGAGGCGGGCGTCAGCCGGTTCGATCCGTCCGCGCCCAGCGGCGGGCAATGGCGAACCTGGCGCCATGAAGACGGACTCGGCGCGCCCAACGCGCTCGCGCTCAAACGCAGCGAGAACACCGGCATGGGCACCATTACCAGCGACAAAGATTATCCGACGCGGCACGATTTGAGCGTGCTGGACGACAGCGGGAATGAAACCTATAACGAAAATTATGTCTTTTCTCTGGCGGTCGATCGCGATGGCGCGAAATGGATCGGCACCTGGGGCGGCGGTTTGAGCCGGTTCGACGGCGGCAGCGCTCCCGGGCAGTGGCGCAATTACACGACAAAGGAGGGCCTTGCCGGCAATATCGTCTACGCCGTGGAGATCGACGACCGCGGCATCCTGTGGTTGGGAACGAACCATGGCCTGTCCCGCTTCGATCCCGGGGCCCCGGCTGACCGTCAATGGAGAAAATGGACCATTGCCGATGGCCTGTTGGGCGAAGATGTCTATGCCATTGCGCCGGCGGGGAACGGCACGATCTGGCTTGGGCAAAAAGGCGGGGTGGTTGAGCTCCGGCCGGAGCAGGGACCGCAGCACTTTGAGGGATAGCGTCCTGGGCGCCCATCCCACATGATTGTGGGAGAAGAAAAATTTTCTTGATTTTATTGGAAGATCTTGCTATGAACGGTGAGTTTGAAGAGAGAAGTGTTTTCATCTCTTCGGGCGGATCGGCTTGACAAGGCACGGCCCTAGTCTATACTGGTGATAACCGGGGCGGTTCTCTGGTAGGAACTGGTGTTATTTTGTGGACGTGAGGGTGGAGCGGGCATGCGTAAAGGGCGGAGGACGCATCTTCTCCGTGCGACGGTCACCGCGGCAATCCCTGCCGCCATCTTCGCGGCAGTGATTCTCATGGCCGTGACGGCTCTTGGCAACAACTCCATTCTTGGTTCCCGCCATGATTTGAGCTTCTTCAATATGCGCGGATATGGGACCGAAACCGGCCCCATGACCGGCGCCACCTTCAACGACTACCGCGACACCTGCATCTATTGCCATACGCCGCACAACGGGAGCCTGGAGGCGCCGATGTGGAACCGGCAGATGCCCGGCGCCATCATCGAAAACGGCAATGGAAACGGCAACGGCCATGCCAATGGCAACGGCCAGAGCGCCGGCCGGGCGATGGAATACCGGGTGTACGATAGCGTGCACCTGGATTCCAGGGCGGCCAACGGGCCGGACGGCATTTCGCTGGCCTGCCTCTCCTGCCACGACGGCACGGTGGCGGTCGATGCGGTCATCAATAAGCCCAAGTTTCATGAATGGAGCGACGCGGGCACGCACTATCGCATGAACGCCGACGGCTCGGTGGGCAGCGACTCCTGCGGAAAATGCCATAACCGCCTGGTCGGCGCCTACGGAGGAATCGGCGGCGCCCACGACGCCACCATCCGCTACCTTTCCCAAGATATGCGCGACGATCACCCGGTCTCCATGCCGTTTCCCACCTATGACCAGGATCCCGGTTTCAATCAACCCATGATGGTCAAAGCGGACGGGGGACGGGAATTTTTAAACGGCGTGCAGACCTTCGCCGGGGACAAGGTGCAGTGCGCCTCGTGCCATGATCCGCACAATCCGGACGAAGAGAATTTTGAAGGACGGGCGCCGTTTCTTCGGGCCTCCAACCGGAATAGCGCATTATGCCTGACATGCCATCAAAAATAGAACAGGGTCGCCGGGTGGGCGGGCGCCTGCCAAGGGCCCATCTGTTTGGCGTCATTGTCCTGATGGGACTCATCGGGGCTGGCTGCGCCTCAAACAAAGGCATGGTGCAAGAAGTGGTGTGGCCGCCGCCGCCGGATCCGCCGCGCATCCGGTACGTGGGGAGCATCGCCTCTCAAATGGACGTAGAGAAACCCTCAATCCTTCGCTGGATTCAAGAGCTTTTATTGGGAGCGGAGCCTCGGGCCCGGATGGGCAAGCCCTATGCGGTCGCGGTCGATCCCGGCGGGCGGATCCTGGTTGCTGACAGCGCGTGGCGCAAGATTATGATCTTCGATCGAGAAAAGGGGAAGTTCGGCTTATTGGGCCTGTCCGGCCCCGGAATTCTCTCGAAACCGTTGGGGGTGACCACTGATTCGCAGGGGCGTATTTATGTCACCGATAGCC
>JBFMAJ010000067.1:0-9476 GCA_040755775.1 Nitrospirota bacterium | reverse complement strand
CCGTTCACCGGCGGCGGCTCTTCCCCGAAGGCCCGTTTGTAGTCCTCGTAGACGTTGCGCTCCTCCATGATCCATTGGCCCGCCGGGCTCCCGGCATTCTCGATGACGATCATTCGGGAAAAGTCCGTGTAGGGGCTTGGGACGATGGTGTTCTTCGGGGTGCTGTTTTCCCACACATAATTGATTGCCGCGATGGGGATCTCCCCGAACAGCAGCCGGCCAAGCCGATATTTGGCTTTCCCGGCGAGGGAAACCGCATCGGGATCATACTCGAAGGTGACGTAGATCCGTGCCGCGTAATCATCCCCTTGCTTGGTGTGCACATCGCTTTTTCGGTTGACCTGTTCCACCTTCCAGCGCCACTGGAGAATGGGGTAGTCCTTGAGATCCACCCTGACCTCATGAACAAGCCCGGACGCGGCCGCCTCGCTGACGGCCCGCACGACCGCGGCGTCACCTTCTTTGATCAGTTCGTACCGGGTGTGCCGCGGGATTTTGGGGAAGGTCAGGGGCCGCCAGCCGTTTGGGGGTTCCGCCCCTTCCGGCGCGGAGGAGAATGTGCCCACCTCAATCACCGACGCTGAATCGGCATGGCCCGGCCGGGGCGTCATCGCCAACAGGACGAAGACGGCAATGGAGGCGAGACGGTGCATTATTGAAACGCCCTGCGGTGATCCCCGTGTGCTTCGCAGATCTCTTGTGTGTCCCGGCGGACCCGCTCCTCGAACGCGCCCAGATCTCTTCGGAACACCTCGATCACGTCCGGGTCGAACTGGGAGCCGGCCCCTTTCAAGAGCTCCCGTGCGACCGCCTCAAAGGGCATGGCTTTCCGGTAGGGCCGATCAAAGGCCATCGCGTCCAGGGCGTCCATGACGGCAAAGATCCTCGCCCCAAGCGGGATCTGATCCCCCCGAAGCCCTCTAGGGTAGCCGGAGCCATCAAACCGCTCCTCATGGGCGAGGACCAGTTCAGCGGCGGACTTCAAGAACTCCACATCCTGCAAAATCCGCCGGCCCATCTCGGGATGCTTCTTCATCACCGTCCATTCGTCTGGTGTCAGGGAGGCCGGCTTCAGCAAAATGGCATCGGGGACGCCGATCTTGCCGATGTCATGCAGGAGCGCGCCCCGATGGATGTCCTCGAGGGCCTTGCCCGTGATCCCCATCGTCTCCGCGAGGGCTCTGGTATAGCCGGCCACCCGCTCCGAATGGCGGTGTGTTTCGCACTCCCGCAGATCCAGCGCCGAGACCAGCGCCTCCAGGGTTCCGTCATAGGCGGCATCCAACTGGCGGTAGGCTTCCTTGACGGTCAAGGCGCGCAGATAGCAGCGCTCGCAGCAGAAGACCTCTGCTTCCCGGACGAAGGGCTGATCGGTGGCGATGCCGCAATGCTGACAAATCGCCATGGCATCTCTCCTTGAATCAGCGGGCATTGGTTATCTGTGGTCCAACTTCCCCGACAATCGTTACGGGGGGACATTCAGCTCCGCAGCTGTTTTTACTATAAACCTTTCTGTCACAGGAAAGATCAAGGAATTTTTTGCACAGCTCCGCTAGGAGGCGGAGTAGGGGCGGGTTTGAAACCCGCCCGACTCGTCACCCTGGCGGAGAGGACTGTGGTGTCCAGGCGAGGCGCTGCGCCGGCTGAATCGCCCGCGCGGGGCTATTTCAGGTCGGAAAGGTCAGTTTGCTCGGGACGGCCTGAACTATTGCGCCCGCCAGCATGACGGTCACAAAACCACCGATCGAAATGATTTGCCGCATCTTCATGGCAACCTCCTGGTTTGAGGAAAATTTATAGGAACGCTTTGTGGACCCAGCCGGCCAGTCCATAAATGCCTGATTTGGCTGTAGGAAATGTCTGACGGCCACGGCCCAGAATGTGGTAAAGTCTTGCCGATGCCGGACGAGTCTCCTCTCATTGACGCGCTTCGCCGCGGTGACGAAGCGGCCTTCGCGGCGTTGGTGGAGCGCTATCACGGCGCGCTGCTGCGGCTGGCGATGAGCTTCGTGCCCAGCCGCGCCGTGGCGGAGGAAGTGGTGCAGGAGACCTGGCTCGGCGTGCTTGAGGGGCTGGCGCGATTCGAGCGACGCTCGTCGCTGAAGACCTGGATCTACCGGATTCTGATCAACCGGGCCAGGACGCGCGGCGAGCGGGAGCGACGGTATGTGACCGCGTCGCCCGTGGAGAGTGAAGATGACGCCGCGATCGATCCGGCGCGCTTCGCGCCCGATGGCCACTGGGCCCTGCCGCCCGATCGATGGGATGAGGGAACGCCCGAGAAATTATTGCTCAACAGCGAGGCGCGCAAGCAGCTTGACCAGGCGATCGAGGCGCTGCCGCCGCAGCAGCGGCAGGTGATCACGCTGCGCGACGTCGAGGGGCTGAGCGCCGAGGAGATCTGTAATATTCTGGAGATCAGCGAGACAAACCAGCGGGTATTGCTGCACCGCGCCCGGGCCAAGGTCCGCCGCGCGCTGGAGCAATACCTGCACAGCGAATCGAGGCGCGTACCGTGACGTGTAAAGAGCTGACCGAGCTGATCACCGACTATCTGGAGGGGAAACTGGCCTTCTGGGACCGAGTCCGCTTGCAGTGGCACATCGGCTTGTGCGCCGCCTGCCGCGCCTATCTGCGGCAGATGCGCCAGACGATTCGCACGCTGGGGATGCTGCCCGAGGAGCCGATCCCGCCGGCCGTTCGGGACGAGTTGCTCGAGCGTTTTCGGGACTGGAAGCAAGCTCGTGGGAAGCCGGCAGAACGCTCCTCCTAGTCAATCCCCTTGACAGGGAACGATCGTTCACCTATAATGCGGGCATGGTCGCCGCCCGTCCCATTCAACCTTCACGCATCAGCGCCCTTCGGAATTTTTACCGCGCGCAGGGCCGCATGCCCAGCTTCGCCGAGTTGGGGCGGCTGGTCGGCCTGCGCTCCAAGCACGCCGTTTGGAAGCTGGTCAAGAAACTAGAGGCCGCTGGGGTGGTGGCGCGGGACTCCACCGGCCGGCTCATCCCCGGCGACCGGATGGCTGCGCTCAAGGTGTTGGGCACGGTGGAGGCGGGCTTCCCGAGCCCCGCCGAGGAAATGTCCCTAGGCACTCTTTCGCTCGACGCCTGGCTGATCCGAGACCGTGACGAAAGTTTTCTGCTCAAAGTCTCCGGCGATTCGATGATCGAGGCCGGCATCCTGGAGGGCGATCTGGTGATCGTGGACCGGAACCGGAGGCCCAAATCGGGCGATATCGTCGTGGCCGAAGTGGACGGCGCCTGGACGATGAAGCGCTTGGAGCGGCAAGGGGAGCGGGTGGTGTTGATTCCCGCCAACGCGCGCTACCGGCCGATCCTGCCGGTGAATGAACTGCGAATCGCGGGGGTGGTCACCGCCGTGATTCGGAGCTACGGGAGCTAATCATGCTGACTGAGATTGGTGAAGTCATTAAAGTGGGCGCCGTGTTTGATCCGGAGCAGGGCGAGGGGCACGGCATCATTCCAAAATGGTTCATCTGGCAGGGACGCCGCTTTACGGTGGATCGGATCACCTTTTCCTGGAAAGTCCGCGACGGGCGGATGATCTTCCATCATTTCGCCGTCATCAACGGCGCCACACTCTATGAGCTGACCTACAATGCCGCGATGCTCGATTGGAAATTGATGAACATCAGCTCAGTGTGAATGGGTATCGAAAGCCGAGCGTTGGTTTGACACGCGAGCCATGAGTAAAAAACGTATGGGCGATGGAGAGTCTTGAGGGGAGAGGAGCATCTCCCCTCAAATTCAATGGATACAATTCAAAGATTGAATATCTTGACTGACGGTGCGGCCCAGGAGCACGAGCTGGCCGCCGGCCAGTCGACGCCCGGCTGCTTTGCCCCGCAACGCACACATCAAAATCCTGTCCCCTCACATGCGTTCGGGGCAAAAAGCGGAGAGCGCTTTTTGCCAGGCGGTATTCACGTCAGCCGGGTCGGCGGCAGAAGCGTCAAACTGCTGAAGGTGCTCCAGACCAACATCTGCGAATTTGACTGTTTTTACTGCGAGCATCGGGCCAGCCGCGACGTGCCCCGCACCTACGTCTCACCGGATGAGTTGGCCAAGACCTTCATGATGCTGCATCAGCGGCGGTTGGTGGACGGTCTGTTCCTCTCATCGGGCATCACCAAGAAGGTCGATACGATGCAGGAGCGGATGGTGCAGACGGCCGAGCTCCTGAGGACGAAACATCGGTTCAAGGGCTACATCCACCTGAAGATCATGCCCGGCGCCAGCCTGAGCGCCGTCGAGCGGACGATGCAGTTGGCCGACCGGGTCTCGCTGAATCTGGAGGCGCCGACGCCGGCCCATCTGGCCAAATTGTCATCGAAAAAGAATTTTCTCGACGCCATCCTGACCCGCATGGTCTGGGTGAAGCGCGTGCAGGAGCGGCAGCCCGGCCTGATCCGCGCCGGCCAGATCACGCAGTTCGTGGTGGGGGCGGCCGGCGAATCGGACCAGGACGTTTTGACGACCACCAGCCGGCTCTACGAGCAGGTGAGGTTGCGCCGCGCCTATTTCAGCGCCTTCTCGCCGGTGCCGGAAACACCCCTCGATTCACTGCCGCCCGCGCCGCTCTTGCGGCAGCACCGGCTCTACCAGGCCGATTGGCTGCTGCGCTTCTATGGCTTCTCGCTGACGGAGCTGGTTTTTGATGAGCGGGGCCATCTGCCCCAGGCGGCCGATCCCAAAATGGCCTGGGCGCTGCGCCACCCGGAATATTTCCCGCTCGATCTGCGGCGCGCCTCCCCTGAGCAATTGCTCCGCGTGCCCGGCATCGGCCCCATCTCCGCCCGCCGGATCGTCGATCTGCGCCGCGATGCGGTCATCACCGACCTGCGGCAGCTCTCCCGGCTCGGCGTCGCCGCCAAGCGCGCCGCGCCCTTTCTGCTGCTGGGCGGCCGCGCCTTAGCGCCGCCTGTTCCTTCCGGCTTCCCTCCGGCGCAGCTCGATTTGTGGTCGCTCGCCATTCATTGATCTTGCTCCATGCCCCGCGCGATCCTGCACATCGACATGGACGCGTTTTTCGCGTCGGTCGAGCAGCGGGTGAATCCGGCGCTGCGCGGCAAGCCCGTCGCGGTCTGCGGCGCCAATAGCCGCACGGTGATTCTGACCGCCTCTTACGAGGCGCGGGCCTTCGGCGTGAAAACCGGCATGCGGGTGGGGGAGGCGAAGGCCTGCTGCCCCACGCTGATCCTGGTGCACAGCCATCATGAACGGTATACCGACGTCTGCCGGCGGCTGGTCAAGATATTTCAGGACTACACGCCGGCCGTGGAGCTCTTCTCCATCGATGAAGCATTTCTCGATGTGACCGGGTCGTTGGCCCTGTTCGGAGGCGGCGAGCCGATCGCCCGCGCCATCAAGCAACGCATCGGCCGGGAGTTGGGACTGACCGCTTCGATCGGCATCGCGCCCAATAAGTTGCTGGCCAAGCTCGCTAGCGGGATGAACAAGCCCGACGGGCTGGTCAGCGTCACGTCATCGGATGTGCCCGCCCTGTTGGAAGCCCTGCCGGTTCAGGAGCTGTGCGGCATCGGCCCTGCGTTAACGCGCCGGCTGGCGGGGCTGGGCATGACGACCTGCGGCCAGTTGGGGCGGGCCCCGGTGTCATGGTTGGTCAGTCAATTTGGAATCATCGGGCGCACGTTATCGGCCATGGGACGGGGCGAAGACGATGCTCCGGTGCTGGCGACGGCTACCGAGCAAGAACCGGAGCCCAAGTCGGTCGGCCACAGCATGACGCTGGAACGGGATATTCGGAACAAGGATCAGGCGGAGATCGTGCTGCTACAATTGGCCGGCATGGTCGGCCGGCGGCTAAGAAAAGCCGGGCTGTCCGGCCGGGTCATCACCGTCACGTACCGTTATTCGGATTTTTCCACCCACACCCACCAACAGACGCTCGATCGTTCTATCAATGACGATTCCGCCATTTATCAAGCCGCCTGCGCTCTTTTCCGTCAGGTTTCATTGGCTCAGCCGGTCCGCCTGCTCGGCGTGAGCGTCTTGTCGCTGGAGCCCTCGTCCGGCCAACTCTCGCTGTTTGATGCGCCGGCCCGCCGGCAACGCTTGATGGCCGCGCTCGACGCCGTCAATGACCGGCATGGGGAGTGGACGCTGTTGTGGGGCTCTCTGCTTCAGCGTGACCATCATCGCGCCATTATTTCTCCGGCCTGGCGGCCAAATGGCGTAAGGGATTATTGCTGAGCCGTGAATCCGTTGACAACAAAACGGCGCTGCGGATAAAGTAGCGCGCATGGTTCCCGCCCGCACCCACGAGCGTTTGCCGGTCCTGGCGCTGGGGCTCGCCTCTTTTCTGTTGATCTTCTCCGCCTTCGCGCTCTTCCATGCCTACGCCTATGATGAGCTGGCCGATACGCACGGCTGCCAGATCGGCCAATGGGTGCATCAGGGCCACATCGTCGTGGCGGCGGCGGTCATCCTCTCCATGGCGCTGCGCCTGCTGGGCGCCGATGTTCATCCCCCGATTGCTCTCGTCAGCCGGCTGATTTTCTGCCGGCTCTCGGCCCGCGCGCCTCCCGCGTTCTCCCTCTCATAACTCAGACCGGTTGATTCGGCTCCGCACGGGGCTGGATCGTTTCGTTCAATGTATCGAGGGAGAGGTATTCATGCGAAGCGCATGGATCGTGTTCGTGCTGGTGCTCATCGCGCCGGCCGCCTGGGCTCAGGATCAGAGCCGGACGGTGTTGAGCATTCGCACCATCAATCTGGATATCTCGCTGGACGTGCTGGCCGCGGCGGCCTATTTCTCCGAGCCGGATCATCTGAATTTCGGCGGCCATGACCCGCAGAATCGCGGCTTCACGCTGCAGAATGCGGAGCTGACGCTGGGCGGAACGGTGGATCCCTACATCCGGGGCGACGCCCATATTATTTTCCTGATTGAAGATGGCGAAACCGCCGTCGAGCTGGAAGAGGCCTTCTTCACGACGCTGGCCCTGCCGTTTCACCTGCAACTGATGGGTGGGCAATTTTTCACGCGCTTCGGCCGGCTCAATCCGCAGCACCCGCATATGTGGGATTTTGCCGACCAGCCGGTGATCAATAACCGCCTGTTCGGGCCGGACGGGTTGCGGAACCCGGGCGTGCAGCTCTCCTGGCTGGCGCCGCTGCCGTTTTATCTGGAGCTGATCGGCGGCGTGCAGAATGCGACCGGCGAAACCGCAACGAGCCTCCTCTTCGAGGAAGGCGAAGTGGTGGGCGGATACGCGCTCATTGCCCGCGACGTCCATCACCTGAATGATCTGCTCTACATGGGGCGGGCAAAAACCGCCTGGAATCCATCGGACACCATCGAGGTGGCCGCGGGCCTATCCGGGCTCTACGGGCCCAACGCCAGCGGCTCGGCAACGCACACCGAGATCTATGGGACGGATCTTTACGCCAAGTGGCGGCCTCTCGATGCCGATCGCGGCTTCCCCTTCGTCGCGCTGCAAGCAGAGGCGATGTGGCGGGCCTATCAGACGCCGGGACAGAATCTTCGAGACTCTGGCGCCTACGCGCAAGTGCTGTGGGGCTTCGTCCGGCGCTGGGTGGCCGGCGCACGAGTGGACATTGCGAAGGGGAATGATCCGGCCGACCCGTTGAGGGATCGCCGCTGGCGAGTGTCGCCCAATCTGACCTTCTATCCCGGCGAATTCTCGAAATGGCGGCTGCAATACAATCATGATCGCGCCGAGCATCTGGCCGATCCCGTTCACGCGGTCTTCCTGCAAGTTGAATTTCTCCTCGGCAGCCACGGCGCCCATCAATTTTAAAGGAGCGAGTCATGAAGACGTCTATTCTGGCGATGGTGAGCGTGCTGATGTTTCAGGGGGCGGCATGGGCCGCGCCGCTGCGCGTCGTGACCACGACCGAGGATCTGGCCGCAATCGCCCGAGAGGTGGGCGGTCCGTCGGTGCAGGCGGAGAGCCTGGCGAAAGGCTCGCAGGATCCCCATTTTCTCGAAGCGCGTCCGAGCCTGATCCTGAAAGCCGCTCGTGCCGATCTCTTTGTGCAGGCCGGCATGGAGCTGGAGGCAGGGTGGGTGGGGCCGCTGTTGGTGAGCGCAAGAAACCCCGCCATCCAGCCGGGGATGCCAGGTTATCTTGATGCCTCCCAAGCCATTACGCCGCTGGAGGTGCCAAGCGGGCCGATCGATCGCAGCGAGGGCGACGTGCATCCGTCGGGAAATCCGCATTACTGGCTCGATCCGGAGAATGGCAAGCTGGTCGCCTCCGCGTTGGCCGATCGATTTGAGCGGCTGCTGCCGGAGCAGGCGGCGCAGATCGAGACGCAACGGGAGGACTTCGTGAAGCGGCTCGACGCCGCCATCGCCCGATGGAAGCAATCGATGGCGCCCTACAAGGGCGCGAAGGTGGTGACCTACCACCGGAGCTGGAGCTATTTTGCCCGCGCGTTTGGGCTCGACGTGGCGGGCTACATGGAGCCCAAGCCGGGCATTCCGCCGTCGCCGGCGCATCTCAATCAACTGATTCTGCTGATGAAGCAGCAGCGCATTGGCCTGATCATCATGGAGCCCTATTTCAGCCGGTCGGCGCCCGAGCTGCTCGTCCGGGAAACCGGCGCGCAACTGCTGGTGCTGCCGCCCTCGGTGGGAGCGGAGGGGGTGCGGACCTATCTGGAATTGTTTGAGACGCTCGTGGATCAGTTGACCACGGCGCTGGGGAAGGGCGCGTAAGCCATGGCCGAGATGCTGGCTGTTCCCTTCATGCGGCAGGCGTTGATCGCCGGCCTGTTGCTGGCCGCCCTGCTGGGCTATCTGGGCGTACACGTGGTGCGGCGGCGGATCGTCTTTGTCGATCTGGCCATCGCGCAGTTGTCCGCGGTCGGCGTCGCGGCCGCGGCGTGGCTGGAGCAGGAACCGGTCCTCTTCTCGCTGCTCTTCACCCTGGCCGGCGCCGCGCTCCTGTCGTTGCCGGCCCGCGAGCGGCGCGTTCCGCAGGAAGCGGTGATGGGCGCCGTCTACGCCGTCGCCTCGGCTCTGGTGATCTTGCTGATGGCTAAATCACCCCATGGCGAGGCCGAGCTGCTCGGGCTCCTGTTCGGCAATATCCTCGCGGTCACCGGCGATCGAATCCGGTGGCTGGCGCTGTTGCTCCTTGGGATCGCCATGGTGCAATTGATCTGGGGACGCCATTTTCGGGACGATCATCAATCCGGCCCGGCCTGGCGATGGAACCTGCTGTTCTATCTGACGCTGGCAGTGGTGATCGCGGCGGCCATCCGGACGGCCGGGGTGCTCATGGTCTTCAGCGACCTGGTGATCCCGGCCATTGCGGCGGTCATGCTGACCAATCGCTTCCTGCCCCAAGTCCTGTTGGCCGTGGCGATGGGCGCGGCGGCTACTCTAGCGGGGATGTATGCCTCCTTCCACTATGATTTGCCCACCGGCTCCTCGCTCGTGGCCGCGCTCGGTGGCCT
>JBFMAJ010000066.1:0-9631 GCA_040755775.1 Nitrospirota bacterium | reverse complement strand
TGTTCCTCGCTGACGATTCGGTACCGAACGGCGGGTCTGGTCTCGCCCCGCTGGCAATTGAAGAAGGCGAGCAGATAGCCTTTCGGCTTGATCAGCGCGGCGAGCCGCTGCAGCGACGCCTGCATGCTCGGACGGTCGAGATAGTCGAACAAATCCCAGCAGAGAATGGCGTCGAAGCTGTTGTCGGGGTGCCGGAGATCCAGGGCGACCGGGGGCGGCGGCGCCTTTTCCTTGCCGCGGGGCGGTCGGGGCGGCGGGGGCGCCGCCGGACGCAGTCCCGTGATCTGGTCGTCAACGGTGACCTTGCACCGCCGATGAATCAGCCATTCAATATTGGCTCCGGACAGCCGGCCAAGGTCGAGCAGATGGGGCGAGGCGCAGGCGGCCAGCCCCTTCAAGAGCCGCGTCAGATTTTTTGTCGAATGCACACCCGGTGGAATCGCCGGCGCCGCGCCGGAGATCGCCCCCGCCGGCAAACGGCGCGGTTGAGACGGCGGCGACACCGCCCCGAGGTCGGGCGACGACATCACTGAACGATCGGCATGGCCTTATACCGGCATGGCCACTCGCTGCGGGGGACGGACTTGAAGCTTGTCGTCGTGGTTCACATGCTCTTTGGCGGCCGCGGGCTTCCGGTCCATGTCCACGCTGCCCTTGAAATGGGCCCCGTCGGCGATGGACAAGCGGGGCGCGATAATGTCGCCCTGCAATCGGCCCGTCGCTTGAATCTCCACCCGTTCTTCCGCCATCACGTGGCCGAAGACCTCGCCGACGATCGTGATCGCCTTGGCATGCAAGTCGGCCTTGATCCGGCCGGTCTTGCCGATGGTGAGATGATGCTCCTTCAGATCGATCTTCCCTTCGACGGTGCCCTCGATCGTCAAATCCTCGTTGCCCGTGAGCTCGCCTTTGATGTGGATCGATTGCCCGATCATCGCGTTTTGTCCCATTGCCGTTCTCCTGGATTCATGGTGGGTCTCATGGCTGACTGAGTGCGCGCCTTTCGGCTCGCCCGGTCGCGCGGACCGATCCTGAGCGTCGTCCTTCGAGCCATCCTTCCAATTCCACATAGCGCCTCCTTTGTCCTGATCGAGTCTGAAAATTGTCGATGCGTGCGGTTATGATGAGATTGACCGGATGATCGATGAGATGGCCAACTGGGGTCAACTGTAGTCGAAAAGCCCGCCGCTGTCAAGCCTTGGATCGTCGGGAGCCGTTCGAGCGGCCCGGGCAAGGCCTCAGGAGGGCGGGTGTTGGCGATGCCAGAGCACGGCCAGCAGGGTTTTGCTATCGACGATCTCGCCGCCGTCCACCAGGCGGACCAATTCCGCGAACGGCATGGCCACGCGCTCCAAGCACTCGCCCGCCTCGACGTGCGTGCGGGATGACGGGGCCAGCTCGGTGGCCCAATACAACTCGATGCAGCCCGTGGAAAAGCCGACGGAATGATAGAAGCGGCACAGCCGCGTCATCCGGCCGGGCGCCATGCCGACTTCTTCCTCGCATTCCCGGCGGCCGGTCTGCTCGGGCGTCTCTCCCGGATCGATGATGCCGGCGGGAATCTCCAAAATGGCCCGGCCCAGGGCCGACCGATATTGGCGGACCAGATAGACGGTGCCAGCCTCGTCGATCGGCAGGATGCCGACGGCGTCGGGCGGGGAGACGATCTCGCGCGTCGCCTCCCGGCCGTCCGGCAGGCGCACCGTGCGCACTTCGGCGCTGACGTAGCGGCCTTGAAAGACCACAACGCGCCGGAGAATTTCTTCATGCAGCGGTTTCATGGGTGCTCATTATACTCATTGACAACTATTGTACAAGTCTTTATGCTTGGCCACCATGCAAATCTTCCTGCAGCGCGTCATCCGGGCGGCCAAGCTGGAACGGGGGCTCTATGAAGAAGTGGAAGCCGATCAGACCGCCGCGTGGCAGGCGATGGGCGTCGTCATCCTGTCCGGCCTCGCGGCGGGGCTGGGCACCATGGGGCAATTCGGCGGCTCCGGCCGGATCATCGGCGGATTGTTTGCCGCTATTGCCGGCTGGTTTGTCTGGGCCGCGATGACCTACTGGATCGGCACGCGCATTCTCCCGGAGCCGCAGACCCGAGCCGATTTCGGCGAGCTGCTCCGCACCACCGGCTTCGCCAGCGCGCCGGGCCTGTTGCGCGTGTTCGGGATCGTGCCAGGCATCACCGGTTATGTCTTTGCCGCGGCGTCTCTCTGGATGCTGATCGCCATGGTCATCGCCGTCCGCCAGGCGCTGGACTACCGGAGCACCGGCCGGGCCGTCGCCGTCTGCGCCATCGGCTGGCTGATCCAACTGATCATTCTGGCGCTCACCATCCGCGCAGCGGCGACCGACGCCGGATAACCGGTCGGGACACCCGCCTACGAATCCTGGTTGCCGTCCGTCCGCCGGCAGAGGCCGCGCAACCGGGCCCAGTCCCCTTTCGGACGAAGCGGGGTTGCGCTCGCCGGATGCTCCCGCGCATACGTTTTCAACGATTGAATGCGCGCGCCGGTTTGCGGGTGGGTGACCAGATACTTCAGGGCGTCGGGAATCTTCGGTCCGACCTCGTCGAGCGTTTCAAAAAAGTCGATCATGCCCTGCGGGTCGATCCCGGCGGCCATGAGCATCTTCATCCCCTCGAGATCGGCCTCCGCCTCATGCAGGCGGCTGTAACGCAGCATGCCCATCGTCTCGGCGCTTTTGAAGCCATACGCGGCCGCGCCGGTGGCGTCGCCCGTCATGGCCGCGATCAGCAGGCCGGTGGAGGCGCGTTGGAGCAACTGCTGGGTGGTATGGCGCAGCAGAACGTGCTGGAATTCATGCGCGAGCACGCCGGCCAGCTCCTCGGCCCGTTCAGTCTTCTCCAGCAACCCCCGAAAGATTACGATCGAGCCGCCGGGCAGGGCAAACGCGTTGACCATGGGATGATCCACCACGAACACGCGCAGCCGGTAGGGGGACTCGGGCGACGCCGAGCGCAGCCGGGCGGCGATCTCCTCGACGGCCGCCGACCCCTCCGGCCCGGCGCAGCGCATCGGCTCCGGAGCAAGCTGCTCGATGATGCCCCGTCCCAACTGCTCCTCCCACGCGACGGGCACGCGGGGAGCCATCGCGGCCGCCAGGGCGGGTATCCCCCAGAAATAGAGCGCCGCCGAGCCGGCGACGACGGCAACGGCGGCGTACACGGTGAGCCGGAGGCGCAACGGCCGGCTGGCGGGATTGTGAAACTGGTCCGCCGCCTCGGGAGCCCGCTCGTGCAGCGCCGCAAGAAAGGCGTGATCCTCCAGCACCAGCGCCTCGGGCAGCGGGCCGCCCCGTTCCAACCGGATCTGCTCGCCGGCATAAAAGCCTTGAGTCTGGCGAGTCTCGGCGTAGGGCCACCAGAGCGTTGCACCGTCAAGCAGGCTGACTTCGAGGCCGCTCTGCATGATCCGGACGGTGGCCGGCCGGCGGGTCGGGGTGCGACCGTCGAGAAATAGAGCCGGCCAGTCAACCCGCATGGGCACGGCCGCCTACGCGGCGAAGCCGACGTCCAAATCCATCACGGTGTCCAGCCCCTCGCCGATGGCCGTCGATGATTGGGCCTCTTGCTGGATCGCGGCCAAATCGACCGGCCCCTCCAGCGACAGATGTCGGACGGTGAAATTGACGTTGCGCACCAGCACCCAGGGCCAGGCCAGTCCCAGTGTCAGCACCAGCAGGAAGAGATTGCCGAGCTTTAGCAGGCAAAGGCGGCCGCCGGTCATCGTCGCCCGAAACCGGGCCTCACCGAAGGTCGTATGATTCCAGAGATAACGTTGCCGGTTGGCCTGGAACCAGAACCAGCCGAGCGCGATGACTGGGAGAAGCACAAACGGCGCCGCGGCCATGATCTTCCCCGCGCCCTCCATGGCGGCGCCCAGGGGAATGAAGATCGCGAACAACATCCCGGCAAGCGCGGGGAGCGCCACGAACGCGGCATAAATTTTCGACAGTTCGCGCCCTTCTCCATCGAAACCGAACCGCGCCGTGCCGAAATAGGTATGCGAGACGAGAAACTTCTGCTGCCGGGCGACGAAATAGGGGTAGTAGATGCCAAACGTCAAACCGGACAACACGGTTCCTTTGACATAGAGCCGGATAAAATCGCCGACCGCCCCGCGGAACGAGAAGCGGATCCCCCGCCACGATGCGCGGCTCATCCGGTAACGGCGGGATGAGGCGATCGCGTAGGGAACAAAAACGGCCAACGCGCAATAGGCCAGCACGACCGAGGCGATCTTCACCGCCAGGCCGCCGGGCAGCATGGGGCCGAAATTGAGGAGCACCCAGATCGCGCCGAAGGCCACGGCGGCGCGCAGGAATCCCAGGAAGAGCTCCTTCCCGGTGCCATGATAGGCGAAGCGGTCGCCGTGAAATTCGCTCTGGCTATAGAGGTAGCGCCGCACTTTGACTTTGCCCCAAAAATAATAAACGCCCAGCGTGACCATGCTAAGCAGCATGTTCACAATGTGGATGCCGAAAAATGACCCGCCCTGGCCGTGAAACGCCAACGCAAGGCTGTCCGGCGTGGCGGCTTGCGCCTGGGGCCGCGCCACAACGGTCGGCCCGTCGTTCGGCAGCTCCCGGGCGGAAGGCGCCGGCGCGTGCAAGAGCGATGGCTCTGCGGCTCTGATGGGCGGCGGCGTCTCGGCCATGCGGAATTGATGCCCCGAAGCGCTCTGTCCATTGCCGCTCCCGCACCGATCGCACGCTGCGCCGTGCTCGTACAACCGGCCGCAGCTCTGACACATCTCAAAAGTCGCCAGCATAATTCTATCCTCTCTGCTCTCCCTCTGCGGGAGAATGGCACGCCCCCGTGACGCTTCAGTCAGTGTAAACGAAGATGGCCAAACGCGCAAAGTGACCGGCATACGGAGCTCCGTCGTGCCCCTGACCTTGACATAATAACGAATGGAAACTTATGCTGTGAAAGAGGTGTCGTATGGATCGACGATTTGAATGGCGTTCCCTGAATGACTCGAATCACGGCCTGGAACTTGACGAGCGGTCGCCAGAGGCGTCGTCGCCGGCCGCGGACGATCAGTTTCTTGACGCCTATTCGCGGGCGGTGATCGCGGCGGCCGAGGCCGTCAGCCCGTCCGTGGTGAATATCGAGGTGCATCACGGGCCACGGGGGCGGGGAGCGGATGATCCCCGCCGGCCGCGGGAGCCGCACGGCTCGGGCTCCGGCTTCATTTTCACCAAAGACGGCTTCATCCTGACCAACAGCCACGTGGTGCATCGCGCCGCGGGGATCGACGTGACGCTCCCGGACGGCCGGCGCTTTGTCGCCGACCTGGTCGGTGACGATCCGGCGACCGATCTGGCCGTCGTCCGCATCTCGGCCCCGAACCTTGTCCCGGCCCGGCTGGGCGACTCCAAGCCGGTCCGCCCGGGCCAACTGGCGATCGCCATCGGCAACCCGTACGGCTTTCAGGCCACCGTGACCGCCGGCGTGGTGAGCGCGCTCGGCCGGTCGCTGCGGTCACGATCCGGCCGGCTGATCGACGACGTGCTCCAGACGGACGCGGCGCTGAACCCCGGCAACTCCGGCGGCCCGCTGGTCAATTCACGGGGCGACGTGATCGGGGTGAACACGGCCGTCATCATGGGCGCGCAGGGCATCTGCTTCGCGATCGGCATCGACACCGCCAAGTTCGTCGCGGGCCGGCTGATCCGGGACGGCAAGATCCGCCGGGGCTATCTCGGCATCGCCGGCCAGAACGTGCCGCTCCACCGGCGGATCGTCCGGTTTCACGGCCTGCCGGTCGAGACGGGCGTGCTGATTGTCTCAATTGAACCGGACAGCCCGGCGCGGCGGGCCGGCCTGCTGGAAGGCGATCTGATTATCCGGTACGGCGATCGGGTCGTGGCCGGCATCGATGACATCCACAAGCTCCTGACCGAGCAACACGTGGGGCAGACGGTCTCCCTGACGATCCTCCGGCGGACGGAACTGTTGACGTTGCCGATCCTCCCGGAGGAATCCAAGCCGAGGCCGGCAGCCTGATCTTGCTCGTATCGGGGCTGGGCACTCTCCGATAATTGACACTCCCCGAGACGGTCTGCTATCGTACCGCGTTCGCTGGAGCCGAGGTAGCTCAGTAGGTAGAGCAGCGGTCTGAAAAGCCGCGTGTCGGCAGTTCGATTCTGCCCCTCGGCACCAATCTCTCCTCCTCGCCGTGCGCACAAAACCCGTGAAACTCCTTGAAAAAAATTGACAACATGGTCGTTCCGCCCTTATAATCCTTCTCGGTGCAGGCCTGCCGGAAACCGCCGCCGTTGACCCCCCTCAAAGGCCGGACTGAGCCGGGCAAGGCTGACGGTGCATGACCCAGCTCATCAGAAATTTCGCCATCATCGCCCATATCGACCACGGCAAGTCGACGCTGGCCGACCGCCTGCTCGATCGGACGGGCGCCGTCACGCCGCGCGAAGCCAAGGAGCAAATCCTGGACAGCATGGACCTGGAGCGGGAACGGGGCATCACGATCAAGGCGCACGCCGTGCGGCTGCAGTATCAAGCGCGTGACGGACAGAACTACCGCCTGCACCTGATCGACACGCCGGGCCACGTCGATTTCAGCTACGAGGTCTCGCGCAGCCTGGCCGCCTGCGAGGGCGCCCTCCTGCTGATCGACGCCAGCCAGGGCGTGGAGGCGCAAACCATCGCCAATGCCCACCTGGCGCAGGCCAACGGCCTGACGCTGATCCCGGTGATCAACAAAATCGATCTGCCCAGCGCCGATCCCGACCGCTGCCGCGCCCAATTGGAGGAGTTGCTGGAGATCGACGGATCGGAGGCCATCTTGGCCAGCGCCAAGGAGGGGATCGGGGTGGAGGAGATCCTGGAGGCGATCATTCACAAAATCCCGCCGCCCCCGGACCGCGTGAACGAGCCCCTGCGCGCGCTCATCATGGATTCCTGGTTTGACAGCTATCAGGGCGTGATCATGCTGATCCGCGTCGTTGACGGCCGTGTGCGCCCGGGAGACCGGATTCGCCTCTGGGCCTCGGGCGCCGAATCGCTCGTGACCGAGCTGGGCGTATTCACGCCCAAGCGGCAGGCGCAGGATCAGTTGAGCTCGGGGGAGGTCGGCTATCTGGTGGCCGGCGTGAAGAACGTGCAGGACGCCAAGATCGGCGACACGGTCACCGGCGCCGACCGGCCCGCGGCCTCACGGCTGCCCGGTTTTCAGGACGTGAAACCGATGGTCTTTTGCGGATTGTACCCGTCGGAAAGCGGCCAGTTCGAGGAGCTGCGCGAGGCCGTGGAAAAGCTGCGGCTCAACGACGCCTCCTTCACCTACGAGCCGGAGACCTCGCTCGCGCTGGGCTTCGGCTTCCGGTGCGGTTTTCTGGGCCTGCTGCACATGGACATCATCAAGGAACGGCTGGAGCGGGAATATCACGTGCCGCTCATTTGCACCACGCCGACGGTCAACTACCGGATCCAACACACCAACGGCGAGTGGAACTGGGTGCACAACCCGTCAAACTTTCCCGACGCCCAGCACATTCAGGCGATCGAGGAGCCCGTGATCCTCGCGACGATCTCGCTGCCCGAGGAGAGCATCGGCGCCGTGATGGCGCTCTGCCAGGAGCGGCGCGGCCTGCAGCGCGACGTGCGCTACATGGACCGCGGCCGGGCCCTGCTTCGGTACGAACTGCCGCTCAACGAGGTGATTCTCGATTTTCACGACCGGCTCAAATCAGTCAGCCACGGCTACGCCTCGCTGGACTACGAGCTGCTCGGTTACCGGCCGGACACGCTGGTGCGGGTCGATCTGCTCTTGAACGGCGAGCGGGTGGACGCGCTCTCCTTCATCACGCACAAAGAAAAAGCCTACTATCGGGGACGGGAGCTGGTGGAGCAGATGCGCACGCTGATCCCCCGGCAGATGTTCGAGGTGGCGATCCAGGCGGCGATCGGCCACAAGGTGATCGCCCGGGAAACCGTGGCCGCGATGAAAAAGAACGTCACCGCCAAGTGCTACGGCGGCGACATTACGAGGAAACGGAAGCTATGGGAGAAACAGAAACTCGGCAAGAAGCGGATGAAGCAGGTGGGACGGGTAGAAGTCCCGCAGGAAGCGTTTCTTGCCATTCTGAAAGCCAAGGTCTGACGCGCGAGGCCGACATGACCGGCCAGAAATCGCGCCTTCGGGAATACGTCGAGGCGTTCCTTATCGCCATCGTGCTCGCGCTCTTCGTCCGCACCTTCGTGGTGCAGGCCTTCAAGATCCCCTCCGGCTCGATGATCCCCACGCTGATGGTCGGCGATCATATCCTGGTCAATAAGTTCGTCTTCGGCGTCAAGCTCCCGTTCACCACGCTGACGCTGATCCCGGTGAGCGAGCCGGACCGCGGCGATATCATCGTGTTCCGATACCCCCAGGACGAATCGAAGGACTTCATCAAGCGGGTCGTGGGCCTGCCGGGGGACCGGGTGGAAATCCGCCATCAACAAGTCTATATTGACGATCAACCGCTGATCGAATCGTACGCCGTGCACCAGGACGGGGGCGGGTTCGGGCCGGCCAGCCCGCGCGACGAGTATGGGCCGGTCACGGTGCCCCGCGACTCCTACTTCGTCATGGGCGACAACCGCGACCACAGCCTGGACAGCCGGTTCTGGGGCTTCGTGAAAGCGGACAAGATCAAGGGCCGCGCCTTTCTCATCTACTGGTCATGGGACGGCGCGGAGCGGTGGGTGCGATGGGAACGCCTCGGAAAGGTGGTCGATTAGCCGTGACCGGCCGGCCGGCGCTCAACCTGGCGGGACTCATCCAGTACGTCGATCGATTTCCGTCCGCCAGGATCGTCGTGGTGGGCGATCTCATGCTGGATCACTACATTTGGGGACAGGTGACCCGCGTCTCTCCGGAGGCGCCCGTGCCGGTCGTCGAGGTGCGCGAAGAATCGCACCGGCTGGGCGGCGCGGCCAATGTCGCGCATAATGTGACGGCGCTGGACGGAGCGGCAGTCCTGTGTGGTGCCATCGGCGACGACGAGGCGGGGCGCAACCTGCGGTCGCTGCTGGAGAAGAGCGGCGTGGGCGCGGGCAGCCTCATCGTGGAGGCCGACCGTCCCACAACGGTGAAGACCCGCGTGCTCGCCCATCAGCAGCAAATCGTTCGCGTCGATCGCGAAACCACGCGCCCGCTCGCGCCGAACCCAACGTCCCAGCGGCTGTTCGGCTGCGTAGAACAGGCGTTGTCCGGCGCACACTGCCTGGTGATCTCCGACTACGCCAAGGGCGTCTTGTCCGAAGGATTCCTCAAAGACGTCATCCAACTGGCCCGGCGTTTCCGGGTGCCGGTCGTCGCCGATCCCAAGGTGAACCATTTCGACGCCATGAAAGGCGCCACGGTCGCCACGCCCAATCACCTGGAAGCGAGGCAGATCGCGGCCGGCCGCGTGAAATCGGCCGACGATATCATGGAGGTGGGCCGTCATTTGCTCGACCGGCTCGACGGGGAAGCCGTGCTGATCACCCTGGGAGAACGGGGCATGGCGCTCTTTCAGCGCGAGCAGCCGCCCGTCGAGATCCCGACGGTCGCCCGGCAGGTGTTTGATGTCACCGGCGCCGGCGACACCGTGG
>JBFMAJ010000065.1:0-9690 GCA_040755775.1 Nitrospirota bacterium | reverse complement strand
GCTTCAGCCCGGCCTCGGCATGAGCCCGCGCCGCCGTCAACGGTGGCGACGGAACAAGACGCTTGCCCTCTTTCATGACGGGCTGCAGCAGGGCCTCCCCTCTCTGCAGGTCGTCCTCAAGCGTCAAGAGGTCCTGGGCCATGGAGCCGTCGGCCAGGTAGTGGCGATAGACCTGTTTTCTTCCCGGCCAGGTGGCCTTCCCCGCCGACCACTTTCGCCGCGGGCGGCCCGCGTATTCCTGAAGCTTGTAGGCGCAGTCCAGATAGGGCGCGTCGGACGACGTGTCCAGGCTGGAACCGATGCCGAAGCCGTCGATCGGCGCCGTGGCCAAAAGGGTCCGGACGTTCTCCTCGTCCAGACCGCCGCTGGCGAAGATCCGGATTTCTCCCAGCCCGCCCCGGTCGAGAATGCGCCGCACCTTGCGGGCCAGATCGGCCAGATCGCCGCTGTCGAGGCGCACCGCTTTGACCTTGATGCCCGCCGGTTTGAGGCGGGCCGCCGCCTGGACGGCCTTTTCGGCCGCCGCTTCCGTATCGTAGGTATCGAGCAGCAGCACCACGTTGTTCGGCTGGGCCTGCGAGAAATGGAGAAAGGCCTCCAACTCATCGTCGTGCGCCTGCACGAAGGAATGGGCCATCGTGCCGTAGGCGGGCACCCCGTACAGTGGCTCGGACAAGACGGTGGCCGAACCGGAAAAACCCGCCAGATAGCAGGCCCGCGCCGCAAGCAGGCCGGCCTCCGCGCCGTGGGCCCGGCGCAATCCGAAATCGATCAGGAGCTTGCCCGGGGCGGCCAGAACCAGCCGCGCCGCCTTGGAGGCAATCAAGGTCTGAAAATGGAGCAGGTTGATCAGGCGGGTTTCCACCAATTGCGCCTGAGGCAACGGCGCCGTGACCCGCAGAATCGGCTCATTGGGGAAAAAAATCGTCCCCTCCGGCATGGCGTGCACGTCGCCGGTGAATCGAAACGAGGCCAGAGAATCGAGAAAGGGTCGGCTGAACGTTCCGCTGCCGGCCAGCCAGTCCAACTCCCGCGGCGTGAATTGAAGCGTTTCCAGATAATCGAGCGCCTGCTCCAGCCCCGCCGCCATTAAAAATCCCCGACTCGGCGGCAGCTTGCGCACAAAGAATTCAAAGACCGCCGTCTCTTCCATCCGCCGGTCGAAATAGGCCTGGAGCATCGTCAGTTGATAGAGGTCGGTCAGCAGGACGCTTGCGCCCGACGGTTGCATGGATGGGTGTTCCGTTCCCTCTGGCATGTTACCGTTTCCAGTCCATCCGGATCATTCTGGCGTCTTCGGCGTAGTGGAGCGTGAGCTTCCCGTGGTAGGCGTGCCACAAGGCCTCGCCGATGCGCCGCGGCAGATGCATGTCGGTCGTGCTGATCATCATACCTCCATTCGACTCCTCGATTCCAATAATCCGGCAGAGCGGGTGCTCCTTCTTCGCCTCGACCTCCTGATGACGCACCGCATTGAGCACCTCTTCCCGGTGCGTGCGAATGAAGGGCCCGCTCAGGCGGAGCGTGCCCGCGGGATAGTGATCCGCAATCCGGCGGCAGGCGGGACAGATCTCTTCATGCGCGCGGGCCGGCCGCGGCGCCCAGATCCATCGTCCTTTGCGAAACACGGCCCCGCAACGGATGCAGACCGTCGGCTCCGGCAGCTTCTTGCGCATCTTGTAGGTGTCATGCACATACTCCCGCTGCAGCCCCAGCCAGTGGGTGACACGTTCTTTCTGCGGCTCCCGAAAGCCTTTGCCTTTGAGTTTGGGTCTCATGACGGCTCCTCAGCCTTTTGCCAGTGCAAAAGCCGTGCAGAAAGGCAACGGCAACACGCGCATCGAAATTTGCCATGAAATCAACCCCATGGAGGGGCCTCCGGGGAGCATTGCGACGAAAGGTATTCATCAATTGAGGTGTTTTGCCACAGCGTCGCAAATGACTTGTAGCGAAATGACCGGATCGCGCCTCGCACGGCGCTTGACTGTCTCGAGGAAAAAAGGCTATAAAGGATTAATCAGAAAGTTCCGGAAAAGGCGAGTTCCCGGGCAAAGTGCGGTGCGCGGGGCGCCGTTTTCCCCGACGTTTCCCCCGTTCTCCGCACGTTGCCTCGCGTGAAAGAACAATGACCAGAAGGTGCTCCGGCGAAGAGTCGTTATTCGCCGCCAGCTCGACACCCGGAGTTCCGGGAGGAGGAGCTCACCATGGCACCGACAATCCTAAAACGCAACAGCAACGGCGCATGGGGCATTCTCGTCGGATTGGCCTTTGCCGTCCCGGTGGGGCTGCTTCAACCATCCGACGTTTCCGCGGCGCCACAGCTTGCGGTTCTGACCAAAGCCGAGCAATATCAGGAAAATCTCGGCGCGGCAATTGTTCAGACGGCGCAAAAGGTCCATCTGAAACGGTTGCAATTTAAAAAATCGATTGCGACGGCCGCGCGGGGGTTGCGCGACTTCACGGACAATCGGGCCGGCCGGTGGCAGGAGCGACTGGGCCGCGCCGTGGTCGCGGCCTATCAGCAAGCTCCCGAGGGAGGCGATGCGTTCCAGTCGGCCTACCGGGATGAAGTGTCCCGGCTGATCGTGGAGGAAGCGCGCGCCACGCAGGAACGTGAAGCCGAGTTGCAGCGCCTCATCACCGAAGAGGTCGAATATCACCGCGACCTTCCCAGGCTGTACCAAGAGGCGATTCGACTGGTGCCGCCGCAGGTCAGTTAGGCGATTTTGCGCGATCGCCGGCGGACCAGCCGTGAGTAGAGCGGTAACAGCGCTTGCTTGAGCATCGGCGGCACCCACCGCTTCCAGGAACGGTCGCGGTGGGGCCGCAACGCCGTCTGCTGGAACTCCTCCGATCCAAAATCCAGAAAAAAGTCCGCATTGGCCGGGAGCATCTGATAGCGGATCACCCGCTCCCATTCGTACCGCACGATGAAGAGATCGAGATGATGGACGTAAAACGCCTGGAACTCTTTGTCGTGGTGGTAGAGATACTGCGTAATCGGGCCGATGCCCAGATAATCTGACGGCCGCTTCGGCTTCAAGTAGAGCGTCCGCCCTTTGACGTTGACCAGCCACTTGTGAAATGTCTTTTCGGGATTGATCCGCTCCTGAAACTCCGTGGGCGTCTCGATATAGCCGCCCCGGCGCGACACGCGCATCATTTCCCGGAAACACGTTTCCGGGTCGTCCATGTGCTCGACCACCTGCTTGGCGATGACGTAGTCGAACGATCGGTCCTTGAACGGCAACCGCTCCCCGTCGCCGACGACGATGGCGCGGTCGGCCACCAATCGGCCCGCCCGCTCGGCGTCCGACAACAAATACTTGTCGCACAGGACGTTGGACCGGGAATGGGGGTTGTTGCCGCTGCCGATTTCCAGCACGCGGTCGGTGGGGCGAATATCCATGCGCTCAGGATAGCATGACGGAGCGCCCTGTCAACGATGGGGCATCGCGCTATTCATCAATCCATTTTCTGATCCGTTCGATCAGCGCGGAAAATTCCTTCCGATCACCCTCCAGAAAGCTCGTCACAATGTTCACCGCGGTCTTGTCTTTGGCGCCAAGCCCGAGAAACTGCGCATGTGTGATCTGCCGTTGCTCCCACACGCCGAGCTTCCGGACCGGCTCCCACCGGTCGAAATGCTTGAGCAGCGCCAGGCCGACGACGTCGGCGGCGATCCGGTCGCCGCTGGCGATGATCAGGTTCGTTTCTTCGGATGGTCCCTTCCACGGACCGTCGGCGACCATGATCGTCGTCGCGTCGACGATATTCAGGACCGGGTGGGCCGCCAGATTGATCTCGGCGATGACCTCCTCCCATTTATCCGGATTGACCCGGTAGGGCCGGTAGCGGGGATGGGTCACGCCGACGAGATTCTTCAAGCAGATCGAATAGGCGGCGTTGCGATGCGTTTTGACCACCGGCAGATTGATCAGCAGATCCGCGTCATAGACCGGCTTGGCCACGTGAATGCTGCGCGTCAGCCAGGCGCCCGGCGGCTTCAGCTCGATCCACTCGGCCCGGTCAAAATCGATCACCTCGGCGCCGGCGTCCCTCGCGGCGCGGGCGATGCCCGTTCGCTCAAGGTTCTTGTTTGTCGGCAGCCTGACCAGCCCCGACATATCGCCCACGATCACCCGGCCGGCGCCGGCGTCGCGAAACAGGCGCACCACGCCGGCGACGACCGCGGGACTCGTCGTCACCGGAGGCGGATCGCCCGAAACCACGTTCGGCTTGATCAGGACGGTTTTGCCGCGCACGGCCAGCCGGCCGAGGCCGCCGAGTAGCCGCACCGCCTCGCGCACCATGGCGTCGGCGTCCGCCCCCCCGACAAGACTGACGACCGCCTTGCCGTCCTGAACAAATGGATTGGGCGGCGGCCGCCGCCAGGGCCGCACCTCGCCGTCCGGCGCGAACAGGGAACGGAACCACCCGAAGGGATTCGCGAGCAACGGGGTGGCCAACCCGAGCATGTGGAGAAACGTGCGGCGCGAGGGCGACATGAGCGCGAGCGTAGCGCGGTGCTTCGCGCGCTGTCAAGCTATTGACTTCGCTTCGAGACGACCGATAGGATGCCGAGTATCATGGCGAAACCGGCGCCGATCATTCCGCTCGACCAGTGGCTGGCCTCCGTCAAGTGGATGAGCCCCGAAGAATTTCTCGCCGGCGGCGCGGCCCATCGGCTCTCCCCGGTCCGGCGCGCGCTGCTCACCACCGATGGCTCGACGACCACGTTTCTTCATGCGCTCTGCATGAAGCCGATCACGCTGGAGGTCGCCGATCAACAAACCGTCCGGCTGCCGCCCCTGCTGGCCGGCTGGCTGGAGAGCGGCCCGGAAGCGTCCCCGCCCGAGCATGAGGCCCTGGCGCTGCAGCGCAGCGTTTGGCTCACCGACGGGGCGCGGCGCCTGGCGTTGGGGCGGTCACTCATCGCCCTGCACCGATTGGAACCCGCGCTGCACCGGCAATTGATCGCGGAAACGCAACCGATCGGGCTGCTGGCGAACGAGCTGGGGCTGCCGTCGCAACGGGACCGGCTGCAAATCGGCTCTGTCGCCGACGCCGACCTGGCCAAGCAATTCGGCGCGTCGTCCGCGTTCGCGGCCGAGCCGCTCTGGTGCCGCCGGTACCGGCTCCGGATTCCCGGCGCCTTGACGGCCGCGATCATCGAGGTCTTCCCGCCCGACTTGGAGTTTGAGCCTTCGGCCTGACCGGCCGCCGATGGATCGCCTGGCCCGGAAACTGGTCGCGCTGGCCGAGCTGGTCCGGCTGGAGAAACCGTACGGGACGCTGCTGCTGCTCTGGCCGTCGCTGTGGGCCCTGGCCATGGCCAGCGAGGGAGAGCCAACGGTCGAGCTGGTCGTCCTCTTCGGCCTGGGCGCCTTCGTGATGCGCAGCGCCGGCTGCGCGATGAACGATCTGGCCGACCGCCGGATCGACGCCCAGGTTGAGCGGACCAAAACGCGGCCCCTGCCCTCCGGCCGCCTGACCCCGTGGGAAGCGCTGATCGCCATCGTCCTGCTGCTTGCCCTGGCGGCGCTGATCGTCTGGCAACTGCCGCCGCCGACCCGTTGGCTGAGCCTCCCCGCCGTGGCGTTGGCCGCGGCCTACCCGTTCGCCAAGCGCGCCTTCTCGGCGCCGCAGCTGGTGCTGGGCGTCGCGTTCGGCTGGGGCGCCCCCATGGCGTGGACGGCCGTCCGGCAGGAGCTCGATCTGACCGCCTGGCTGCTGTGGCTGGCCACCGTCTGCTGGGCCACGGCCTACGACACCATCTACGCGATCATGGATCTGCCTGATGACGAACGGTTGCGGATCCACTCGACCGCCCGCCTCCTCGGCGAGCGCCGGTGGCTGGCCGTCGCCGGGTTGGGCGCCGCCATGCTGGGGCTGCTCGGCTGGGCCGGCCGGCGGGCCGGTCTCCATTGGCTCTACGCGGCGGCGCTGGCTGCCGTCGGGCTCCTCTTTCTTTACCAGGCGGCGCGTGTTAAAATGGGCGTCGATCGCGAGGCGGCGTTTCGTCTGTTTCGCGCGCACGTCTGGATCGGCTTTATGATATTGCTCGGCATGGAACTGGATTATGCCGTCACCCGCATGATGATTCGATAACGCTTGGCCCGTTGCGCTTTCCCACCCGCGTTGAAATCGATCACGTCGCTTGCGTTGCTGTGGCTGCCGATCTGGATCGGCGCGTGGGGCTGCCAGCGGACGCCGCCCGGCATGGTCTGGGTGCCCGGCGGGCCGTTCCTCATGGGGACGGACTTGGCGGATGACGAGGAACGGGCGCTGGAGTTCGGCTTGACCAAGCCGTGGTTTGAAGATGAACGGCCGGCCCATACGGTGGAACTGCCCGGCTTTTATATCGATCGCAACGAGGTGACCAACGCGGAATTTGCCGCCTTTGTCGCGGCGACCGGCTCCCGGCTGCCCGGCACCTGGTCCTCCTCCGCCTATCCGGCCGGCGCCGAACACGTTCCGGTCACAAGCATCAACTGGTATCAGGCGAAGGACTATTGCGAGTGGGCGAAGAAGCGCCTGCCGACCGAAGCGGAGTGGGAAAAAGCGGCGCGCGGCGCCGACGGCCGGCTCTATCCCTGGGGCAATGAGTTCAGTCTGGAGAGGGCCAACCTGATGTCGCCGTCATTGCAGCCGGCGGGCCTCTTCCCCCAGGGACAAAGCCCCTACGGCGTGAACGACCTCATCGGCAACGCCTGGGAATGGACGGCGGACTGGTATCTGCCCTACCCCGGCTCGACGTCAGCCTCGGCCGATTTCGGGCAAAAGTTCAAGGTCGTCCGGGGCAAATCGTGGACGATGGGATTCGGTCACCAGGAAGTGGAGGCCGTGCAGGAGATCCTCGCCCATGAAGCCCGCAGCGGTTTTCGTCTCTACTTCGATCCGATTTTCGGATTCAACGACCTGGGATTCCGGTGCGCGAAATAATTTTCACGGCGGCCCTGATGTTGGCGATCTCCATGAGCCCGGCGGGCATCGCCTCGGCCGAGCCCGTCTGTTCCCGTTGTCACACGGATGGACGGGAATTGAAGGCCGATGACCGGCATGATCCCGCCTGCCGCGAATGCCATCTGCCCGATGACGGCGTCCTGCCAGCCAAGGCCGGCGCGTCCACGATCGCGGCGCCGGCACCGGCCCAGGCGGAGCCCATCGTCACACAGCGGATGGTCCGCGTTCCCGCCGGCGCCTTCTGGATGGGCAACAACGGCCGCGGCGCGGACGGTCCCGGCGACGAAGACGAGCAGCCGCTGCACCGGGTCACCGTCGACACGTTCTGGATCGATGTCTATGAGACGACCAACGCCATGTACAAGGCATTCGTTGACGCCATGGGTCAAAAACCGCCAAAACACTGGCAGAACGACGTCTATCCCCCCGGCAAGGCGAACCATCCGGTCATATACATCTCCTGGCATGAGGCCAAATCGTTCTGTGAATGGGCCGGCAAGCGGCTGCCGACGGAACAGGAATGGGAGAAAGCCGCCCGCGGCACGGACAAGCGCGTCTTCCCCTGGGGCAATGAGATCGATATGATGAAGGCCAATACGCCCCAGCGTTGGCTGGCGCTCAACCAGAAGGGCGACACCATGCCCGTCGGCAGCTTCGAGGCGGGCCAAAGCCCCTACGGCCTCTACGATATGTCGGGCAATGTGTACGAATGGGTGGCCGACTGGTATCTGCCCTATCCCGGCAACCAGTACCCCAATCAGCACTACGGCAACAAGAACAAGATCGTGCGCGGCGGCTCCTGGTACGACTGCCTCTCCTACGGCTGCGGGTTGAGCGCGCCGACCTACAACCGCAGCCGGTTCAATCCGGACATCCGCAACAAGGGCTTCGGCTTCCGCTGCGCCAAATCGGCCGACGGCAAATCGCCCGTTTCCCAATGATCCGCGCCGGTTTACTGTTGATCATCATCGGGCTGCTTCCGGCGGGCTGCCAGCGCCCGCCCGACGGCATGGTGTTGATTCCCGCCGGCGAGTTTGTCATGGGCAGCGATGAGGAAGACACGGAAGGCACCGCGCTGGAATACGGCATCGTGAAGCCCTGGTTCGAGGATGAGCATCCGCAGCGGCGCATCAATTTGCCCGCCTACTACATCGATCAGTTTGAGGTGACCAATGAGCAGTATCACGCCTATGTGTCGGCGATGAACCGCCGTCCTCCCTGGCGCGAGGGGCGGCCGCCGCAGGGAGAGGAACGCTATCCCGTCACGAGAATCACCTGGGAGGAAGCGAACGGCTATTGCGCCTGGGCGGGCAAGGCGCTGCCGACCGAAGCGCAATGGGAGAAGGCGGCCCGAGGGACCGACGGTCGCATCTATCCCTGGGGCAATGAGTTCGACCCGGAGAAGGCGAACGTGGGCGGCCGGCACGGCGGGCCGCGGCCGGTCGGCAGCTTCGAGGCGGGCAAAAGCCCGTACGGGGCCTACGACATGGTCGGGAATCTCTGGGAATGGACGGCCGACTGGTACGACGCCTACCCGGGGCAGCAGCTCACGGGCGAATTTTACGAGAATAAACTGAACAAAAAGTTCAAAACGATCCGCGGCCTCTCATGGTCGCCGATCGGCCATTACTCGGCCGACGATGCGCTGGTGATCATGGCCCACTACGGCCGCGCCCCCTACCGCCTCTTCTTCTACCCCAACGACACGCTGGAAGATCTCGGCTTTCGCTGCGTGAAGCCTGCCTAGCTACTTTTTTTCCGCCGTATTGATCTTCATCTTATCGTTGATCGGGCAGTAGCCCGTCGCGGCCGTCAGCAAGCCGGCCACCGCCACCACGCCGAAGATCACCTTCAGCCAAACATCCTCGGTGGCGAAAAAGATCGCCAGCGATAGAAAGCCGACGCCGATCCGGAAGATCCGGTCCACTCCACCCACGTTTTTCTTCATGGCGCACCCTCCGTTGTTCATCAGGACACGGTGAGCAAATATAATACCGCCAACACGGCATAGGCCACAAACGCGATCGCTAGCAGCGCGGCCGAGCCGAGCCCCGGCCGCGCCCAGGGCGGCAGCCGCGGGGCCAGCCGGCGGTAGTTCAGCCAGTAAAGCGCCGCGGGAAAAATCACGGTGCCGATGAAGCCGATCACGGCGCTGAGCAGGATCAGCGGCCCCGGCGCCTCCAGCAGCATCGTGAACGAGGTGATCACCGTGAGCAGGAGCAAAAAACCGTAGTACCAATAGCGCTGCTCTAATCGCCGGCTGGCGGGGAACAATGCCTGCACGACATCCGCCTGGATCCGGCTGACCGCGTCAGCCGTTGCCAGCCAGGTGTCGGCCAAGAAGGCCGCCGCCACCAGCAGAAAGAGCACGCGGCCGGCGGCGCCCCACCCGGCCGCAAAAAATTCGCTCTGCACCACCGCCAGCTCGTAGCCTTCGGGCAGCAACCCTTTGGGGAAGAGCAGCGCATAGGCCAGCAGGCAGGTCATCAGCGTGGTCGCCAGATTGCCGAGAATCCCCACCAGCGCGTCGACCGTCAGGTAGCGGCGCCAACGGCGCCACCGGGCCCGATCGCCGGGCGAATCATCGGGCAGAAAGCCCTCGCTCGGGATCGCTTCCGGCTTGCCGGTGATCGGGCCGGTAATCCGGCCGATATGGGCGGCCATGCCCGCGCCTTTGTCCCGCAGCCAGTAGGAGTAGAAGAGAATCCAGAAGCCGCCCAAACC
>JBFMAJ010000064.1:0-9832 GCA_040755775.1 Nitrospirota bacterium | reverse complement strand
AGCCGATCGTCGCCTGTTCCACCGCCGGCGGCTGCGTCGGATACCAGACGTGCGAGCGGCTGGTGAACTGCAGCCGATCGGCCGGCCGGCCGTCGATCTCGTCCGAAATGCCGACAAACAGCGTCCCTTCCCGGTCTTCGGACCAGTCGGCCGCGGCCAGCTCATCGGCCAGCCTGGCCAGCATGACCCGCGCTTCCCGGGCGGGCGCGCTCTGCGTCGCGGACCGCTCGATCGCGCCGACGGTGGCGCGAAAACTGCCGTAGACGATCACGGCCACCAGCGCCAGCAGCGCAATGGCCAGGAGAAGTTCTAAGAGCGTCCAGCCGTGCTGATTATTCTTCTTTGACATACGTGACCAATTCGACCCGTTCCTCGCGGGCGCCCTCGGGCCAGCTCACTTCCACGTGCAATTCCATCCATCCCAACAACGGCGCCGGCGCCGCCACCCGCGTCCAGCGATAGGCCGGATAGTCTTCGCCGAAATCGCCCGATTGCTCCCCCTCATGAGCGCCATCGATGACGCTGATCTCCTCCAGCTTTGATTTGGCCAGCGCGGTGGCCGTCACCAGATGCCGGCTCTGCGCCTGCAGGGCCACGTCGCGATTGCGCAGCGTCAAGAGCGCGACCAACGCCACGGCGAGGATGCCCAGCGCGAGTAGCACCTCCACCAAGGTAAAGCCGCGGGAATTATGACGCCGGGATGACATATCCTTCGGTGACGGCGACCCGGCCGGTCAGCGGATGGGGAATCAGCGATAATTCGTCTTCAAGCACCCGGCCGTCCCGCTGCTCCAGATGGAGCACCACCTGGTCGAGCCGGCCGATGGGGTAGAAATAGACGGCCGCTTCGCCGTTCGTCACCGTCGCCTGCCGCGCCGTGACCAGATCCCGGATCCGCACGCCGGACGGCAGCGAACGCTCCGGCGGTAGCGCCACGAACTCGGCGGCCTCCTCGGACGGCTGCAGGACTTCCACCCAGTACCGGTCGCCGGCCACTTCCAGGCGAAGCCGGTAAATTTGCCGGGTCATCACCGCACGTTCAAACAGTTGCTCGATCACGGCCGTCATCTGCCGCGCGCCCCGGCGAAGCGGCGCTTCCGTCCAGTGTTGCAGCAGCGGGTAACTGATGGCGGTCAGCAGCGTGATCAACGCGAGGACGATGACGAGCTCAATGAGCGTAAAACCTGCCCGGGGATGCTCACGCTCCCCCTGACCGCTCCCATCGCCCATGCGCAACGCGCATCCCATCACTCGATATTCCAACTGGCGATATCCTGGCTCGGCCCTTCCCCGCCGCTCTCGCCGTCCGCGCCGAACGAGAGGATGTCATAGTCGGGATCGTTGACGCCGGGGCTGAGGTAGACGTACGGGCGCTTCCAGGGATCGAGCGGCACTTTCGGCAGGTAGCCGCCCTGCTTCCAATTGGTGGGCACCGGCGAGGTGGCGGGCTGCGTGACCAGCGCCTCCAGGCCCTGCTCGGTCGTGGGGTAGATGCCGTTGTCCAATTTGTAGAGCTGCAGCGCGCTTTCAATGTTGCGGATCTGCACTTTGGTGGCGGTCACCCGAGCTTCGTCGCTGCGGCCGACCAATTTGGGCACGACCAGGACGGCCAGCAGCGCCAGAATGGTCATCACGACCATGAGTTCGATCAGGGTAAAGCCGTGTTGGCCCCATCGCCGATTGATTGTATTTGAGGGGAGATGCTCCTCTCCCCTCAAGGCTCCCCATCGCCCATACGCGATTGTCATCATGGCTCGCGTGTCAAACCGACACTCGGCTTGCATCATCCCACCGTCTGACTCATCTCGAAGATCGGCAGCAGCACCGCCAGCACGATCATCAAGATGACGCCCCCCATGAAGAGAATTAAAATCGGCGTCAGCAGCGACGTCAGCATGCCGACCATCGTTTCCACCTCGTGATCATAGGCCTCGGCCACTTTCTTCAGCATCTGGGTCAACTCGCCGCTCCGCTCCCCCACCGCGATCATCTGAATGACGAATCCCGGAAACAGGCCGCTGCGTTGCAGCGGGCCGGCGATGCTCTCCCCTTCCCGAATATTTTTCGCCGCCTCCTCGATGGCCGACTCCAGCACCACGTTGCCCACCACGCCGCGCACGATGCCCAGCGCGCGGAGCAGCGGGATGCCGGCCGCCAGCAGCGTGCTCAACGTCAGGGCAAACCGCGACAGCGCCACCATGCCGGCCATCCGGCCGAGCACGGGCAGCCTGAGCAGGCCCTGGTCCCACCGGAGCCGGCCCGCCGGCGTCGAAATATAATGACGTCCCCAAAGCAGCCCCGCGGCCAGCGCGGCGGCGAGCAGCCACCAATAGCTCTGCAACCACTGGCTGGTGCCCAGCAGTATCCGCGTCGGCGGGGGAAGGGCCTGGCCCATGTCGGCAAAGACCTGGGCGATCTGGGGCATGACGAAGAGCACGAGAAAAAAGAGAATGGCCCCGCTGACGGCGAGCAGCACGATCGGATAAGTCACCGCCGCGAGAATTTTGTTCCGCAGGCGCGCTTGATACTCAAGCATCTCGGCCAGCCGCAGCAGCATGACGCCCAGCGTGCCGCTCTGCTCGCCGGAGCGCACCATGTTCAGGTAGAGCGGGGAAAACGCATCCGGATAGGCGGTCAACGCCTCGGCCAGCGAGGCGCCTTCCGTGACCCGCTCGCGCACGCCGATCCAGATTTTTCGCGCCTGCTGCCGCTCGATCTGCTCGATCAACGAGTTCAGCCCATCCATTAACGGCAGGCCGGCGGAGAGCATGGTGCTCAACTGCCGGGTCATCACCGACAGCTCCGCCAGTGACAGGCGGGCGCTCCGCCGCCAACGGGCCAACGGCGGCCGATCCGCCGTGTCGGCCGCTTGGGCTCGGCCGGCGGCAGCCGGCGCCGCGCCCGGCCGCTCAACCGGGCCGGCGGCCGGCGCGTCGCTTTCCAGCACATCGGTGGGGAAAATGCCCGATTTGCGCAATTTGGCTCGGGCCAGGCGCGGATTATCGGCATCAATAATGCCGGCGACGCTGCGCCCTTCGCTCGTCAACCCCTTATACTCGTACACGCTCATGGCGAGGGATGAATCGGATGAGACGGGAGTTACACCACTTGATGCTGCGTGACCCGCAAGATTTCTTCCGTCGTCGTCAGCCCTTGCAGCACCTTGGCCATGCCCTCCACCCGCAGCGTGCGCATGCCGGCGGCCACCGCCGCCTCGCGGATGGCGCCCGCGTCCGCCTTGGCCATGATGAGCCGCCGGATCTGCTCGTCCACCGGGAGAATCTCATAGATCGCCACCCGGCCCCGGTAGCCGCTGCCCGCGCAGGCGTCGCAGCCGGCCCCGCGCGCCAGCGTCAGCGACCGGCTCTCCGCGCCCGACGGGGGCCGGAAGCCGAGCCGGGCCAACTCCTCCGCCGACGGCGCGTAGCCCCGCCGGCAGGCGGGGCAGATCGTCCGGACCAGCCGCTGGGCCAGGATCGCCGCCACGGAGGAGGCGACCAGAAAGGGCTCGATGCCCATGTCCAGCAGCCGCGTCACCGCGCCCGAGGCATCGTTGGTATGGAGCGTGGAAAACACCAGATGGCCGGTCAGGGCCGCGTGGATGGAAATTTCGGCCGTTTCCACGTCGCGGATTTCGCCCACCAGGATGACGTCGGGGTCCTGCCGCAGGATCGATCGAAGGCAACTGGCGAAGGTCAGGTTGATCTTGGGATTGATCTGCATCTGGCCGATGCCCTTGATCTGATACTCGATCGGATCCTCAATGGTGAGGATGTTCTTGTCGGGCGTGTTGATCTGGGACAGCGCGGCATAGAGCGTCGTGGTCTTGCCGCTGCCGGTCGGTCCCGTCACCAGGATCATGCCGTGGCTCAGGCGGATCAGTTGGTTCATCCGCTCCAAATGCGTCTGGGCGAAACCCAGCTCTTCCAACTGCAGCACGAGGTGCTCTTTGTCGAGCAGACGGAGCACCGCCCGCTCGCCGTTGGCCACCGGAATGATGGAGACGCGGATGTCGACTTCCCGGTCGCCGATCCGAATGCCGATCCGGCCGTCCTGCGCCAGGCGGCGCTCGGCGATGTCGAGCCCCGCCATGATCTTGATGCGCGAAATCAGCGCCGAATGGATCCGCTTGGGCGGCGTCAGCACGTTGTGCAGCACGCCGTCGATCCGGTACCGGACCACCAACTCCCGCTCGAACGGCTCGACGTGGATGTCGCTGGCCCGCTCCTTGACGGCCCGGAACATCAGCGAATTGAGCAGCCGGATGATCGGCGCGTCGTCCGTGGCCGTCAGCAGATCGGTCATCTCCTCGATCGATTCGGCCAATTGGCTCAGGTGCGCGCTGTCGATGTCCTCAATCACCTCTTCCGCCGTCTCCCGCGTTTGCTCGTGCACGGCCTGCAGCAGCTCGGTGATCGCGTCGGCCGGCGCGAGCACCGGCGTCACCGGCCGGCCGACCAGCAGCCGCACGTCGTCGAGCGCGGGAAGGTTGAGCGGATTGGAGAGGGCCACCGGCACCTGGCCGTCTTCTTCGGCCAGCGGCACGAGCTCATAACGCCGGGCGAAGGCGAGCGGAATCTTGGCCAGCATCTCCTGGTTGACCGAGGATTTGGGCAGCTCGGCCCGGTGGGGCAGATCGAATTGGCGGGCCAGCGCCTGCAGAAACTGCTCGCGCGTGGCGTACTTCAGCTTGACCAGCGCCTCGCCCAGCGGACCGCCCTGCTCGCGCTGCTGGGCCAGCGCCTCTTCGAGCTGAGCCGGCGTCACTCCCGCGATCTCGCGGAGCAACTCGCCCAGCCGTTTCTGCAAGACGACCGACACGGCTACTGCAGGACGGTCCCGCCCTCCTCGGGGGACAGGTAGGGGGCGAACCGGTCGCGGTTGATCATACGCTCCCGCTCCAGAAAATCGCCGACCTCGCGCTGCTTGCGCGCTTTGAGCGAGGCCAGCTCGGTCTGATTGCTGATGATGTACGGGGTGAGGAAGATCAGCAAATTCGTTTTCTCATTCCGGACCGTTTTGAATTTAAACAGCCACCCCAGGATGGGGATGTCGCCCAGCAGGGGAATTTTTCGTTGCGCGATCGACTGATTGTCCCGGATCAGGCCGCCGATGACCACCGTCTGCCGGTTGTTGACAATAATGGAGGTGTCCGCCGAGCGCTTGTTGGTGGTCGGGCCGACCGCCACGTTGCCCACCTCCTGGCTCACCGATTCGGAGACCGTCGAAATCTCCTGAAAGAGGTCCAGGCGGACCACGTCGTCCTCCAGAATCTGCGGCGTCATTTTCAGGGTGATGCCGACGTCCTTCCGCTCGATCCTCGTCAGGACCGTGCCGCCGGTCGTCTCGCTTTGGCCGGTGGGAAAGGGGCGTTCCTCTCCGACGATGATTTCCGCCTCCGTGTTGTCGCTGGCCAGCAATTGAGGCGTGGAGAGAATGTTCACGTCGGCATAGCTCTGCAGCACCCGCAGCGCCGTGCGGATATTGATCGACTGCAACGTGACGCCCGACGGCAGGTTGACCAGGCCGAACAGATCCTCGGGCGGCTGGTTGGCCCCGCCGATCACCGTCAGGTCGTTCCTCGATGACGTGTACCCGATCAGCGCGCTCACGTCGGTGCCCAGCTCCTTGAGCCGGTCCAGCCCCACCTCCATGATGACGGCCTCCACGTACACCTGCCGCCGCTTCTCATCCAGTTGCTGGATGATCTTGACCAGCGTCTCGTAATCGGTCTGCGAGGCGGTGATGATCAGGGAATTGGTCGGCTTGTCCGGCAGCACCTGCACCGGACCGTCGAACCGGTTGCCGGTGGAGACGCCGCGCTGGGTCACCCCGGCGGCCGCCGGCCGGGCCGCCTGCAGGGCGCCGAGCACCTTGGCCACCTCTTCCGCGTTCGCGTTGGCCAGAGAATAGACGTACAGGTTCCGCTCGGCCAGCGCCTCGGTCACGGGCACGATTTGAATAATTTCGCCGCTGGGGATGGCGCGGAAGCCTTTCAGCTCCAGCACGGCCTCGAACACTTGATAGGCTTTCTCGACCGAAATTTTGGCGGGCGAATAGATCGTGACCTTTCCCTTGACCTTTTCATCAATGACAAAATTTTTTCCGATCAGCTCGCTGATGAATTTGACGACGATCGGCAATTCCACGTTGACGAAATCGATCGTCACCCACTGCGCGCCCGGCGTGATGCCCTCGGGCATGGCGGCCGAGGCCGTCCGGCCCGCCGCGCCGCCCGACAGCAGCAGCAGCGCCAGGCACAGCCTAACGAATTTCATAGGCGAGCGTGACCGGCTGGGACCGTCGCTGCAGATCGAGATTAATGTTGGCTTCGTTGCGGAGCTGGCCAAAGGCTTTGAGCATGTTCTGCGGATCCTTCACTTCGATCCCGTTGATCCGCTGCAGGACGTCGCCGTCCTGCAATCCGATGTCGGAGAAGAAGCTGTTGGCCTTGATGCTGACCAGCCGGAACCCGTCCGCTTTGCCGCCGGAGAAATTCGGAATCAGGCGGGCCTGTGTCAGTAATTGCGGCAGATTGTCCAGCGCCGCCTCGACTTTGCGCCGCTCGATCAGCCAGTGGTTGGCCGCCAGCTCGCGCACGCCGCCGCCGGCCGCCGGGGTGGCGCCGGCCGGAGAAGAGACGGGCACATCCTCCTCGATCGCCAAGCGGTGCGTGGCCCCGCCCAGTTGGATGACGGCCGCGTACCGCTCGATGCCGATTAATTGGGCGCCGCCGGGCAACAGATCATCGATCCGGTAGAGCAACTGGGCCTTGCTGGTTTTCTCTTCGAGCACCGCGAAACCGAAACTGCCCGAGCCGATAACCGTGCCGACCAGCCGGTGCGTCGATTCAAGGGGAACCGGCGGCGGCGCGGCCGGCTGGGTCGCCGCCCAGTTGCCCCGCTGCTCGGGATGAAACAGATTGCCGCGAAGGATCGTTTCCGTGTTGGCCGACGTCGGAAGGGACGGCGACTCCATGGCCGGGCGCCGTTGCGGCGGCATGGACGCCTCCAACGAGGCGCCCATGAACAGCGTCGCCAGATCGGCCACCAGATAGGCGGCCACGATCAAGACGGCGGTCACGGTCAGATGTTGTCGCCAGTGATACCAGATCATAGAGAAGAGCCCGATTGACGGAATTGCCGCATCCGGCAGCCCCCTCATTATTCCTCGGGGCCCGCGGAATGTCAAGTAAAGCGGAGGTCAGCCGGCGGCCGACCGGGGCGCGGGGTCCTGCCCTTCCGCGGACGGCTGCGTCTCCGGATCGGAGAGGCGTGGAAACTCGGCGGGCGCCAGCAGTTGCGAAATCAGCAGCTCAACCAGCGGATTGGTCAGCGGGCCGGTCAAACCCCGCTGGGCCGCGAGCCGTTGCAACGCCTGCTCGGTCTCCGGCCCCAGCAATCCATCGACGGCGCCCCGGTAGAGCTGCCGGTCGCGCAGGCGCCGCTGCATCCAGCCGATGACCGGGTCGGGGCCGTCGATCGGTCCGGGCCAGCGCCAACCGTTCAGGGGACGCCACAAAAGCCGGGCCTCGCCGGCCAGCTCCCCGGCGAACTCTTGCACGGGCCGCCGGATCAGGCCGGCGCGCGGGTCAAGCAGAATGGCCTCATGATCTTGGACGCGGAGCCAGACGGCGGGAGCGGGCGGTTCACCGTGATCGCCGCCGGGTCGATAGACAATAGCCGGATAGTCCAGCTTCATCAGCTCTTCAACGGTTAGCGGAATGTCCATGATTTCGAGCCGATGCTCATGCACCAGTGTGATCGGATCGACCGGGGCCGCCTCGCCGGGCGACCATGGAACCGGCACGCCCCATGCCCGCAACAGCATCAAGGCGGCGGCGCGCTCCCGTTGCTCCGGCGTCGCTGCGCGCATGACGCCCTCCGCATCCAGATATAATTCCTCCGCGGGCGGCGCCTCGATGGAAGCGCGGACCACCGATACCGGCTCCTCAGCGATCTCTTCGGCCGGGAACGACACGGACAACTCGGCATGATCAATCCGCAAGGCCGGCGGCCAGGGCTCGACCTGCGGCGGCGCATCCTGCGGAGCCGAGGCTGTGATCAGTTCGGCCGGGAACAACGGAAGGTGCGCCGGTACCCGAGTATCGGATCCAGGGGCCTCGGGCGGAAGAGGCGCCGAAAGATCGGAGATGGGGGACTCGGCGCGCTCCGCCGCCGGCTGCGCCAGCGACGCCGTCGGGAACCTCCGGCCGGGCGTGTCGGCCCGCCACCATACCAGGAACAACCCGATCAACACCGACGCCAGGCCCAGCAGGGCCAGGCGCCGCGCGGCATCGGGCCGGGTGGCCCGGTGCAGCTCCGGCCGCGGCGTCGGCTCCTCGTGCGTCAAATAGGGCGGAGGCGGCTCCGCCGTCGCCAGCATGGGCGTGAGCTCTCCGACGGCCTGCCCCATCACAAAGCCGGAAATGCGGCGCGTGCCGCGCACGTAGGCGGCCAGCAGCGCCCGGTCGCAAAGCGCGTTGATCAGCCGCGGAATGCCCTGGGAATAGCGGCAGACCAGCTCGATCGCCGCCGGCTCGAAATGGACCGTCTCCCGCCCCCCGGCGCGCCACAGACGGTACTGAATATAGTCGGCCACTTCTTGCGGGCTCAACGGAGCCAGCTCGGCGCGCAGCGTGATGCGTTGGTTGAGCTGCCGGAGCTGGGGCAGCGCCAGCTTGTCGGTCAGCTCCGGCTGGCCGACCAGCAAAATTTGCAGGAGCTTGGCCCGGGGCGTCTCCAGGTTCGACAGCAACCGGATTTCCTCCAGGCATTCGATCGGCAGCGTTTGCGCCTCATCGACCACCAGCAACGCATTGCCGCCCTGCATCAGTCGATCCAGCAAAAATTGGTTGAGGTAATCCGTCAGGATTTTTTTCGAGTAGCTCTGATCGTGGATGCCGAAATCGTGATTGATCGACTGCAGCAACTCGACGGTGGTCAGATTCGGGTTGAAGAGCAGCGAGCTGTGCACGCGCGCGCCCAGGTGTTCGATCAGCAAGCGCGACAGGGTGGTTTTGCCGGTGCCGACTTCGCCGGTCAGCACCATGAAGCCCTTGCGTTCCTTGACGCCGTAGAGCGCCTGGTTGAAGGCCTCTTCGTGCCGGGCGGTAAAAAAGAAAAAATGCGGGTCGGGCGTCAGTTGAAAGGGCAGACGCCGGAATTGGAAAAACTGCTGATACATGCTCAATCACGGTACTTTTTCATAGAATCGCTGACTTGTCAATAGATTTTGTGGTATATATCGTCACAATCCACAAGTTGTAGGGCTGATTGTCCCACAGGGAGCGAGAGGAGGCATTGGCGTGGGGAAACTGTTCTTGACCGGTCTGCTGGTGCTGCTCGCGTTCGGGGCCGGCTATGTCGCCGGGGGCCGGGATCAGCGCGCCGTGCGCGGCCACATGGAGCAGCTCAAAAACGAGATGGCGAGAAAAACGCTCGACCTGGAACGGCTGCTCACGCGCACGAGAATCCGCGGCCATTTGATCGAGACGCGCGATGCGCTGACGCTGGCCCAAACCCATCTGCAGCACCAGGATTACGGCATGGCCAAGCAAGCCGTCGAGCAGGCCCGAGCATCGCTGCAATCGGCCCTCCGGCTGGAAGACAGGGAGGCGGCGGCGCGCCTGCGGCCGCTGGAGGGCGAATTGGAACGGCTCGCCGATGCCATGCCGCGGCTCGGCGGCAAGGCGGGACAGGAAATCGAACGGATCAAAGCCCGCATCCCCCTCAACGAGCCGGCCGAGCCGGCCTGAGGGTTATTGCCGGAGCATGGCCGGGCCCAGCTCGGCCCAGAGCGCGGCGCGGTTGCGTCCGTGCTCTTTCGCCCA
>JBFMAJ010000063.1:0-9888 GCA_040755775.1 Nitrospirota bacterium | reverse complement strand
CAGCAGCGTGAGCAGCAAGTCCATCCGGGCCATCTGCGCGCTGACGGTAAAGAGCGGGCTCGTCGCCAGCATGACGGCGGCCAGCAGCCCCGTGGCGGGATGGAAGAGCCGGGCGCCCAGCCCGTAGATGAGCCAGAGGCAGCCGATCGCCGCCAGGGCGGACGGCAGGCGAAACCAAACCGGCCGCAGCATGTCAAACACGGCGGGCAGCGCCGCCAGCCAGTAGTAGAGCGGCGGCTTGTCGGCGTACCGTTCGCCGTTCACATGCGGCACCAGCCATTCCCCGTCCACCACCATTTCCCGGATGATCGTCCCGACGATCGCCTCATCCATGCTCCACAGCTCCCGCGGCAGCAGGGCGAGCAGCAACAGCACCAGCGAGAGCAACGTCAGCAGGAGACGATGGTGCGGCGGAATCGAGTGAGGCGGCGAGGGGGAGGCGGGGGCCGGCACGCGCATGGGACTGCTACGGACGCGGTTCCGGCCGCTCTTTGGCGATGAGCATCAGATTGCGGACATAGATGACCGAGCCGAGGGACTGGCCCAGGATGAAGACGGGGTCCCGCCGGTGGAGCGCGTAGAGCAACAGCGTGAGACTGCCCAGGATGCTCCAGTACCAAAACTGGATCGGCACGACGCTGCGCTTTTGCCGCTCCGAGGCGATCCATTGCACGATGAACCGCATGAAAAAGAGTCCTTGGCCGATCAGTCCGATCAACAGCCAGACGTCACTGGACATAAGCCTTCCTCCGGATTCCATGCGCGGCCGGCTGAGCGGGCCGTGTCATGCAGGCCACACGGTGAACCGTTCACCGATGGCGATCTGATGCCGGGCGATGAACGCGTCGCTCTCCCGCTCCGGCTCGCCGTCAAACTGCAATCGCCGGGGCAGCAGCAGTCCGGCGCCCGTCACGACCTGAAACGGGACGAGCTTGATGATCGTGCCCGGCGGGGGCAGCGGGCCGTTCATCGGCGCGGGCCGGACGTTCGAGCGCCAGATCGTGCACCGCCTGCCGCGAAAGCCGGCATAGGCCCCGGAATAGGGATGGGTGACGGCGCGAATCAGATGATAGAGTGTCACGCCGGCGCGATTCCAGTCGATGGCCCGCTCTTCCGGCCGCAGGGGTCCGAACGGCGGAGCCGACGTGGTCGGCAGCGGCGCGGGCGCCAACTGGCCGGCAAGCAGCGAGGGCAACGTCCGGCGCAACAGCTCCGCAGCCGCGTCGGCCTGTTTCCGATGGACGTCGCCGCCCGTATCGCCCCAAAGGATTGGCACGGTCTGTTGGGCGAGCAGGGAATTGGAGCCGGCGCCGGGCGCCAGCAGGTGCAGCGTGACGCCGGTCACCGTTTCGCCATGCTGGACGGCGCGGATATGGGGCGCATGGCCCCGGTAGGCGGGCAGCAGCGTGGTGTACAAATTGATCGTGCCCTGCGGCGGGAGCGCCAGCACGGGCTCGGCCAGATGGCCGGGATAATCGAACAGAAAAATTCGCTCGGGCGCGAGCGACCGCGCGGTGTCGATGAATTCCGGCCGTTCGGCCGCATCCGGGGGAATCAGCGGCAGCTGTCGGGATCGGGCCAGCGCCTCGAGCGAACGATTCGCGGTGTCGGCCCCCGGCCGCGGCGGATCGTCGGCCGCGGCCACCACGCCCAGGATGTCCGGCGCGGGCATCGTGTTCAGCAGCGCGTTCAGGCAGGCGCCGCCGATTGTCTGCGAGCCGAAGATCAGAAGCTTCACGCGACGAGCGGAAAAACGGTCAGCGTGCCGGCCGGCGGCCGGCCCGTGCGGGCGCCGCGGCCAGACCGTGCTCTTTGACGAGGGCGCGCAGGGTGTTGAGCTCGGCCAGCAGTTTTAAATAATAATCCATGCCCAGGATGATGGCGCGCCGTTCCCCTTCGGAGTTGGTCAGCACATCCGAGTCGGCGTGCTTGGCGCCGGGCTTGACGGAACGCTTGGACCGCGCAGCCGCTCGTGATGAACCCTCGCGGTGAACCACGGCCTTCATTATAGTGGGAACGCCGGGGGGCTGCAAGGGGAAAATGGGCGGCCGCTAATGCTATGATCCGGCACCATGACGTGGGTCGGCTACGCGTTGCTCTCCGCCTTTTGCCTGGCGACGACGGACGCGCTCACGAAAAAGAGCTTGGGCACGCTGCAGCGGGCGGGCGACCTCTATCTGGTGGCCTGGGCACGGCTGCTCTATGCGTCCCCGCTTCTGCTGCTGGCGCTGATCGTCATTCCGATCCCTCCGCTCGATGCGACCTTTTGGTGGACAATCGTCTGGCTGGTGCCGCTGGAGCTGACGGCGCTGGTGCTTTATGTGAAGGCGCTGCGGGCGTCGCCGCTCTCGCTGACCATGCCCTTTCTCTCCCTGACGCCGGCCTTTTTGCTGATCACCTCGGCCCTCATGCTGGGCGAGGCCCCTTCGCTGCTCGGGAGCGCGGGCGTGCTCTGCATCGTCATCGGCGCCTTTGTGCTGCACGCGCAGGCCTGGCGGCAGGGGCTCCGGCGGTTGTGGGAGCTGATCTGGCGGGAAGAGGGCTCCCGCTATATGATCGCGGCCGCCTTCCTCTACAGCATCACCTCGAATCTGGGCAAGCGGGCGATCCTCCATTCCAGCCCGGTTTTTTTCGGCGTGGTCTATTTTTTGATCTTGTCGGCGGCTTTTTTGCCGATCGCGCTGGCCGCGGCCGGCTCGCGTGGACTGCGCTCCGTCTGGCGGCGCGATTTCGCGGCGATCGGGGCGTTCGAGGCGCTGATGATTCTGGGCCACGTGCTGGCCATCGTGCAGACCAACGTCGCCTACATGATCGCGGTCAAGCGCACCAGCGCGCTCTTCGGCATGGGCTACGGCGCCTGGTGGTTCGGCGAGCGCCAATTGGCGCAGCGGCTGGCGGGCGCCGCGGTGATGCTGATCGGCGTGGCGCTGACGGTGGCCGGATGAGCGGAGCCCGCTCGTCGGACGAGCCGGTCACGCTCCGGCTGCGCACGCGCGAGGCGGCACGGCCGCGCGCCGGCCATCCCTGGATCTATCGCAACGAGGTGGAGGCGATTCCGCCCGGGCTGGCGCCGGGCGGCCAGGTCACGATTGTCGACGACCGGGGCCGCTTTGTCGGGCGGGGTTACGCCAACCCGGCCTCCGTCATTCTGGCCCGGCTGCTGACCTGGCGGGATGAGGCGATCGATGAGACCTGGTGGGCCGGCCGGCTCAAGGCGGCCATCGCCCTACGCGCGCGGCTGCGGCCCGATTCGGCGGCGCTGCGTTTAGTCTTCAGCGAAGGGGACGGCCTGCCGGGGCTGGTTGTCGATCGCTACGGCGGCGTGGTGGTGGTGCAGGCGCTGACGGCCGGCATCGAACGATGGCTGGCGACGATTGTCTCGATCCTGAACGGTGAACTGCGCCCGGAGGCCATCCTGGCGCGCCATGACGTCGGCTCGCGCAAGCTGGAAGGGCTGCCGGTGGAGAAACGCTGGTTGCACGGCCAGCGGGAGGGACCGGTTGCGTTGAGTTGGCGCGGCTTTCAGGTGAAGGCCGATTGCTGGAACGGCCAGAAGACCGGACTCTACCTCGATCAGGCCGACAACTATGCCCTGGTCGGGCATGTCATCGACCGCTCCGGCGGAGCCCGTGTGCTCGACGGCGCCTGCTATACGGGCCTCTGGAGCCTGCACGCGGCCCGCGCGGGCGCGGGCGAGGTGATCGGCATCGATCTTTCCGAATCGGCGATTGCCACGGCGCAAGAGCAGGCGGCCGAGAACGGCCTGGCCGACCGCTGTCATTTCCTCGTCGGCAATCTCTTCGACGAGCTGAAGCGGCGCAGCGAGGCGGGTGAGACGTTTGATCTGGTGGTCCTCGATCCGCCCTCGTTCGTGAAAAGCCGCGCCCGGATCGCCGACGCGCTGCGCGGCTACAAGGAGATCAATCTGCGGGCGATGAAGCTGCTCCGCCCCGGCGGTTTTCTGCTCACCTGCTCCTGCTCCTACCACGTCCGGCCCGAATTGTTCCGGGCCGTGCTGCACGAGTCGGCCGCCGACGTCGGGCGCTCGGCGCGGCTGATCGCCTGGCGGGGGCAGGCCCTGGATCATCCGGCGCTGCTGGCGCTGCCGGAGAGCGATTATTTGAAGTGCGCGCTGCTTCAGGTGATCTGAGGCGGGGGGCCGAGCACGTCGAGAAAGGCGGCCACGACGGCCGGATCGAACTGCGTGCCGGCGCAGCGGCGCAATTCCCGCACGGCGTGCTCATGACCCGGCGCCCGGCGATAGACGCGGTCGACCGCCATCGCGTCGTAGGCGTCCACCACCGCGATGATCCGGGAGCCCAGGGGAATTTCCTCCCCCCGCAAGCCTTCGGGATAGCCCCCGCCGTCCCACCGCTCATGATCGTGGAGGATGAGCGGAATGACCGGCTTGAGAAATTCGATATGGCCGACGATGGCGGCGCCGATCGCCGGGTGGCGCTTGATGATGGCGAATTCTTCCTCGGTCAAGGTGTCGGGTTTGTTTAAAATCCGCTCGGGAATGCCGATCTTGCCGATGTCGTGCAGGATGGCGGCGTAGCGCGTGTGCAGCCGGTCCCGCTCCGAGAGGCCGAGGCGCCGGCCGATCAGGTCGGCGTGCTCGACCGTCCGGTCGCTGTGGTGCCGGGTGTAGAGATCCTTGCTTTCCAGCGCGCCGGCCAGCGCCTTGATCGTGTCGAAATGGGCGCCTTCCAACTGGGCCATCTTCTCGGAGACCTCGTTGAAGAGGCGGACATTGTCGATCAGGATCGCCGCCTGGCGGCAGATCACCGAGACCAGCTCGATGTCGCCCTGCGAAAAGGAGGCGGCCGGCTGTTTCTTGCTGATATTGAGCACGCCGATCACTTTGCCCTTGCGCAGCAGCGGCACGCAGAGGGAGGCGGTCAGCTCCGCCCGTGCCATGAAGGCGCGCAGCGCCTGATGCGGGACGATGCCGGGCAGCAGGATCAGCGGCTCCTTCATCGAGGCCACCCAGCCGGCGATCCGCTCGCCCGGCCGCAGGCGGGTGGTCGCCACCACCTCCGGCGGCAGGCCGGCGGCGGCCTCAATCGTCAGCACGTTGGCGGCCTCGTCCAGCGCCATGAGCGAGACGACGTCGGCGCGCGTCTGCTCTTTGGCCATTTTCACGATCTGCTGGAAGGTCGTCTTCAGATTGATCTCCGCGAGAAAATTTTCGCTCAGCTCGAACAACGGGGTGAGCACGTTCATCCGGATGCGATCCTTCACGCGCCGGTCGTCCGCCAGCGTCTGCTCAATCGTCTGCAGCAATTGGTCGCCCGTGAACGGCTTGACCAGATAGTTTTTCACGCCCAATTGCAGCGAGCGGAGCAGCAGTTCCTCGGTGTGATCGCCGGTAATGACGAGGATGAGCGCCTGCGGGTTCACTTCGCGCACGCGCTCGATCAGCTCGAAGCCGTGGCCGTCCGGCAGCGTCAGATCGACCAGATAAAGGTCGGCCGGCTGCGTTTTGGCGGCGCGCAGCGCGGCCTCGCAGCCCCGAGCCTGCAGGACGCGGTAGCCGCGCTCGCGCAGCAGCAGGCGGCAGAAGCCCTGTACGCCTTCGTCGTCATCGACGACGAGGATGGTGGGTGTTTCGGTCTCGGTCTCCATGCCGTTGCCGGGCGCGTCACAAAAGAAAGCCCATCCACCCAGTGAAGGACGGATGGGCTTTCACGACATCCACTTCGGCGGCTCCTCGGTCCCGCGAGGGCGGAACGGGACTGGTGGCTCTGCGTCCCCGCCTTACGGCGGGTTTGCTCTTTCGGTGGAGTGCCCCATGAGCCGGCCCGATTTCCGGGGGGCACCGGACCGGCTGCATATGTGCCTAGATATAGGAGCAAGGAGCGTGCCATGAAGCGGGACACACGCGCCGTTTTTCTCGCGAGGGACAAGGTGCTAGGAAAAACAAATGGTTGTCCTTCGTTCATGACGTCATCAGAGCGGCACGCCGACCGATGAATTCCCTCGCTCATGAGCACAAACGCACAGGGTTCGTACATTTTTGAACAAGCACCATGGCATGATTGACACGATTTCCCCCATTCATTACAATGCATGCCTTCCCGCGACCGTGCATGGGCGATTAGCTCAGTGGGAGAGCGCTTGCTTCACACGCAAGAGGTCGCTGGTTCGATACCAGCATCGCCCACCATGTCCCTCCATTCCTATCCATCCGGCCGGCTGTTATAATGTTTCTGTTCTCATGCCATCCCCCTCGGTGCCTCCCACCGCTGATCTGAGTGCGGCGCTCCGCGCACAACTGGGCGCGGACAAGGTCTTGGACGATCCGGCCGCCCGCACCGCCTATTCGATCGACGCCGCCATCTATAAATTGACGCCGAAGGCCATCGTGCTGGCCGAGTCGGCCGCCGACATGGCCCGCACGCTGGCGGTGGCGCGGGCCAAGCAGGTGGGTGTGACCGCCCGCAGCGCCGGCACCAACCTGACGGGCAACGCGATCGGCGAGGGCGTCATCCTCGATTGCTCGCGGATGCGCCGGCTGCTGGAGGTGAACGTCGAGCAGCGATGGGCGCGCGTGGAGCCGGGCATCGTTTATGCGGAGCTGAATCAGCAGCTGGCGCCGGCCGGCCTGCTCTTTGCGCCCGATCCCTCCAGCGGCGATATGTGCAAGCTGGGCGGCATGCTGGCCAACAATTCGGCCGGGCCGCATTCGCTCAAGTACGGTGCCGTCAAGGAGAACACCCTCTCGATGGAGATTCTGCTGGCCGACGGGAGCCGGTTCACGGCCCGGCGCTATCCGCTCGGCGGCGCCGATCTCGACCGGTTGACGGCCGCGCAGCCCTGGGTAGCCGAGCTGATCCGGCTGATCCGCTCGCATCGCGAGCTGATCCAGTCGAAGCGGCCGAAGGTCAGCAAAAATTCCAGCGGCTACAATCTCTTTGCATTGGCCGATGGGATCGACCAGGGCTGGCTCGATTTGCATCAGCTCTTCATCGGCAGCGAGGGCACGCTGGGGCTGACGGTGGAGGCGACGATCAAGCTCGTGGCCAAGCCCCGCCAAGCAGTCACGGCGCTGCTCTTTTTCGACCGGCTGGACGAGGTGGCCCACGCGGTCAACGACCTGTTGGCGCATCAGCCCTCGGCGTTGGAGATGCTCGATGGTTACACGCTCGACCTGATCGGCCGCGCCGCCTACCGCGTGCCCGCCTCGGCCGAGGCGATGCTGCTGGTGGAATTCGACGATGCCGAATGCGGCGCCGAAGCCTCGGCCTGCCGGCGGGTGTTGGCGGCCGTGGCCGAGCGCTACCGCCTGAGCGAGCCGCCCAGAACGGCCACCGAGCCGCCGGCCCAGGCCGCGCTCTGGGCCGTGCGCAAGGCGATCTACCCTACGCTCTACCGGTACGACGCGAAGAAAAAACCGATCAATTTCGCCGATGATGTCGTCGTGACGGCCGACCGGCTGCCGGAGCTGATCGTCTATCTGCGCCGGCTCTTCACACAGCGCGGCGTGGCGGTCGCCGTCTACGGCCACATCGGCAACGGCAACGCGCATCTGAATCCGCTGCTTGATCTGAATGATCCGGCCGACGTCGAGCACATGGTCGCGCTGGCGAAGGAGATTCATGCGGCCGTGATCGACCGGTTCGGCGGCTCGATCTGCGGCGAGCATGGCGACGGCCGCGTGCGGGCCGAATTCGTCCGGGCCTACTACGGCGAGGAGTTGTACCGGCTCTTCACCGAGGTCAAAGGACTGATCGATCCCGGCGGCCTGCTCAATCCCGGCGTGAAGCTGAGCGAGACGCCGCTGACGGCGCACCTCGATCACGAGCGGTTCGCCAAGCCCTGCGCCACCTGCGGCAAGTGCAACGCCGTCTGCCCGGTCTACGACGTCGAACCCGACGAATCGAACGCGGCCCGCGGCTGGTACCATATCCTGACCGCGCCCGATTATCGCTACGAAGACGCGCAACGGATGGTGGAGGCCTGCCTCAATTGCAAATCGTGCCGCGTGGTCTGCCCGGCCGGCATCGACGTATCGGAGACGGTGCTCAAGCGCCGGGCCGAACGGCCGAATCGCGCCGCCGGTCGCATCTTCTGGTGGCTCGATCATCCGGGGCTCTTCGATCCGCTGATCAAGGCGCTGGGCTGGAGCCAGCCGCTCTGGGATCATCCGGCGGGCCGCTGGCTGATCGAGCAGCTCGCCCGGCCACTGGTGCGCGGCCTGGGGCCCAACGCGGTGCTGTCGCGCGAGGTGGCGCTGCCGCGCTTTGCCCGCCGGCTGCTGCGCGAACGGCATCGATCACTGACCGAGGAAAGAGCTGCGGCCGACGCGGTGGCCTATTTTCACGGCTGCGCGGCCAATTATTTTCAGGACGGTGTCGGGGATGCCGTGATCCGCCTGCTCCAGCGCACCGGCGCGCGCGTGACCTTGCCGGCGCAGCGCTGCTCGGGCACGCCGATTCAGACCTACGGCCACCTGGAGCTGGCCCGGCGCTACGCCCGCTTCAACCTGGAATCATTGCGGCAATTTCAGACGGTCGTGACCGGCTGCGCCTCCTGCACCTTCGCGCTCAAAGATTACGCGAGCCTGTTCGATGGGCCGGACTTGAAGGCGCAGGCACGCGAGCTGGCCCGGCGGGTGCGCCACGTCAGCGAATATCTGGCCGATTATCAGGCCGAGGGCGGAACGCTGCCGCTCGTGGCCGACGGCAACGGGCGGACGGTGACCTATCATTCATCGTGCCATCTGCGGGCGGCCGGCGTGAGCGCGCCGCCGCGGCAGTTGCTGCAGCAGTTGCCGGGCACGCGCTACGTGGAGATGGCCGACGCCGACCGCTGCGCCGGCGGGGCGGGGACGTTTCTGGTTAAGAATTTTGCGCAGTCGCAGCAGATTTTCGGCCGGAAGGCGGCGGCGGTCGAGCAGAGCGGCGCTTCGGTGGTGGCGACGAGCTGCCCGGCCTGCATGATGCAGTTGGCCACGGGGCTGAAGGGGCGGGCCCAGGTGAAACATGTAGCCCAGTTAGTGGATGAGGCATGGGAGAAAAATGGGACTTGACCGAGCGGGACCGGAAGCTGGTTCGATCGGCACGGAGTCGGCTGCGCTTGCGGTGCTCGCCGCTCCTTGGGTCTCGGCGGCTTCAGGGTTGAAGCCAGTTGAGGAAGCCGCCTCCGACACAGCCTCCTCACCGGCTCCCGGTCCCTCGCGTGATTGGCTTGACAACCTCATCGTGATTTGATTGAATGCGGCGGTTTTGCGATGGCGAATGGACGGTCGCCGATTCCTCCGGGCGGGCTGGGCGCGGGCATGCGCATCGGCCTGGAGCTGGTGACGGCGACGATGATCGGCACGGGGCTGGGCTGGCTGGGCGATCGCTATTTCGGCACCGAGCCGTGGCTGATGCTGGCGGGCGTGCTGATCGGCGTGGCGGCCGGGCTGTTGAACGTCTACCGATTTCTGAAACAACTGGACTGACGCATGGAAAATCCGCTGCACCATTTTGAGCTCCATCCGATCTGGTCGCTGAGCCTGTTCGGCTTCGACGTCTCGGTCAATCAGGCCGTGGTGATGATGTGGATCGTCGTCGCGGGCGTGGCGCTCTTTTTCATCCTCGGCGGCCGGCGCCGGCAGCTGGTGCCGTCAAAATTGCAAAACCTCGCGGAAATGGCCGTGCTTTTTTTGCGGCAGATGGTGCTCGACACGATGGGGCCGCAGGGGCTGGTCTTTCTGCCCTTTCTCATTGCGCTCTTCTTCTTTATCCTTTTCAGCAATCTGTTCGGCCTCTGTCCCGGCGCCTATACCGTCACCAGCCAGGTGATGGTGACCGGCGTCTTTGCGCTGGCGGCCTTTGTTCTGAGTTTCATCGTCGGCTTCTGGTACCACGGGCCGGGATTTTTGCGGAAAGTGTTCGC
>JBFMAJ010000062.1:0-10205 GCA_040755775.1 Nitrospirota bacterium | reverse complement strand
CCTTGCTGTTCCCCATACGCCACCACCTGGTTTTTCCCTCCGCTCTTGGCCGCATAGAGCGCGGTGTCGGCGGCGCGAATCAACTCTTCCGGCGCTCGGGCGTCGTCGGGGTAGGCCGCCAGGCCGATGCTGACGGTCAGTTGCTCGTACCCTTCCAGCAACTGATGGCTCACGGTCAGCGCGGCGATCTCCTGGCAAATCCGTTCGGCGATCCGGCGCGCTTCCGGTTTGCTGGTCTGGGGCAGAATGAGCGTGAATTCCTCCCCGCCGTAGCGGGCGGCGACGTCGATGGCCCGGATCGAGCCGTGCACGCACCGGGCGATCGCCTTGAGCGCCTCGTCGCCGGCCTGGTGGCCGTAGGTGTCGTTGAGCTGCTTGAAGTCGTCCAGATCCATGATCGCCAGCGACATGGCGGCCCCGTGGCGCTTGGACCGCTCGATCTCCTCGATCAGTCGCTCGTGGAAATAGCGCCGGTTCAGGAATCCGGTCAGCGGGTCGGTGATGGAAATCCGCTTCAGCTCCTCCGTCTGGCGCAGATACTCGGCCCGCTCCAGCGCCACCGACGCGTAGGTGGCGATCGTGAAGAGCATCGCGACCTCGTCCGGCTGGAACGGCGCTCCGGACGATTTGTCGGCCAGGTTCAGAACGCCGATGGTCCGGCCGTTCAGCTTGAGGGGCAGGCTGGCGAACGACTTGGTTTTGTATCGCGGCCGCTTTTCGCGCCGCACCCGGTCGTCCGTTTCCAGATCGGCGACGATCAGCGGGGCGCCCGTGGCGAAGACCCGGCCGGCGATCCCTTCGCCGGGCCGGACGCGCAACTGCTCGACGATCTTCCGGTGAATGCCCATGATCGCCTTGACCGCCAGGGCCTGCTGCTCCTCGTCCATCATCATGATCGACCCTTGCTCCGCGCCCAACAGCCGGGTGGTCTCCCGCACCACCAGCTCGCACAGCTCGTTCAACTCCAGGCTTTTGCCGAGCGCGTTCATGGTCTCGACCAGCGTCTCAAAATCCCGCTGGCGGCGCTCCAGCAGCCCCCGGAGCCGCTGATTTTCGAGCGTCAGGGAAAAATGCTTGCAGAAATTCTCCAACAGCGAGGCGTCATCGGCGGTCAGGGGCGTGTCGAAAATCGCCAAGACGGCGGCCGGAGGCGCGCCCCGCGTCAGCGGAAAGAGGTGCACGGAGGCGACGGTGTCGGGCAGCCCGCTTTTGAGCAGCTCGAAGACGATGTCGCAGTGCATCGGGCGGGGATCGTCCAGAAACCGGCGGAACAGGCCGTCGTTGAAATTGAGCGGCGCCCGGGCGACGGCTTCCCGTTGCTCGCCGAAGAGCTCCACCGGTTTCAGTTCGGCCGGCGGTCCCGCGAGGGGTTCGCCCATGGCGTCGCCTCCCGCGGAGAAGACCGCGGCGGTGCGAATGTTGAACAGCACGCCGAGCGCGTTTAAAATCAGCGCATAGAGCTGCCGGCGGGATTCTTCATCGCGGAGCTCCTCGAAGAGAGAGAGCAGCGTCAGCAGGCGGCTGAGCTTGGACTCCGAGCGGGCGCGCAGGCTGAGATTCTCAAAAAACGTCCGGCCGATTTTTTCGAGCAAGTGCGCGGCCTGGGTCATCAGCGGCGCGGGTTTGAGCCGGCTCTGGCGCAGTTCGGCCAGCAGCGGGGTCAGATCGCCCTCAAACCGGTCCGCCATCTCCCGCAGCCGGGCGACTTCATCGAACGCGGCGAACCGCTTGCCGCTCAGCACCACCAGCCGGTGCGTGGTATTTTGGAAGACCGGCACGGCCACGGCGTGCAGGCCGGCGTAACAGGTAAAGGCAACGGGATGGCGCGCCTCGGCCGCGGCGGCCACCTGCTTGCCGCAATGGGCCTGGCAGGCGGCGGCCTGCCCGTACTGGTGCTGCAGTAAACCGCACACGGGGTGATCCTGGCTGGGCGGGCAGGCCGGAGCGGAAAGGGAGAGGCGCCCGGCGGCGTCATAGGTAATGAACGAAAGGCCGGTAACGGCGGCGATGCCCTCCTGGATCTCTCGCCAGTGAGCCCATGCCTCACTGTCCACTGCAACGCCCTCCCGGCAGTTCCGGCCCCCGGTGACAGCGAGCTTCAGGGACGGAATTGGTGGCCCACTATACGCGCGAAATTTAGACGAAGTCAAGGAAAAACCATTGCCAGAACCCATTGAATTTGTGTAAGTTGTTTATTCGCGATGCCGCCATTTCAACTGACCGCCTCATTTGAGCCCCGCGGAGACCAGGCGCAGGCGATCGACCGCCTAAGTGAGGGGGTCGAGGCCGGCGCTAAAACACAGGTTCTGCTGGGGGTGACCGGCTCGGGAAAGACCTTCACGCTGGCCAATGTGATCGCCCGGACGCAGAAGCCGACGCTGGTCATCGTGCACAATAAAACGCTGGCCGCGCAGCTCTATCATGAGTTCCAGCGCTTTTTCCCGCACAACGCGGTGAATTATTTTGTCAGTTACTACGATTACTACCAGCCGGAAGCCTACGTGCCGCACACCGACACCTACATCGCCAAGGAAACGATGATCAACGACGCCATCGACCGGATGCGCCACGCGGCGACGACGGCGCTGTTCGACCGGAATGACGTGATCATCGTGGCGTCGGTCTCCTGCATCTACGGCCTCGGATCGCCCGAGGCCTACTACGGCATGCTGCTGCACGTGACGGAAGGCATGACGATCAGCCGCCAGGCGATTCTCGCCAAGCTGGCCGAGATCCAGTACCGGCGCAGCGACGACGCGCTGACGCGGGGCACCTTCCGGGCGCGCGGCGACGTGGTGGAGATCATGCCGGCGTCCCAGGAAGAGCACAGCATCCGCATCGAACTGTTCGGCGATTGCGTCGAAGCCATCTCGCAGATCGATCCGCTGCGGGGCGCCGTCGTGCGGCGGCTGCCGAAGGCGGCCATCTATCCGGGCAGCCACTACGTCATTCCCCCCGACCGGATGGAGCGGGCGTTGCTCGGCATCGAAGCGGAGCTGGAGGAGCGCATCGCGCACTTCGTCCGCGAAGGGCGGCCGCTGGAGGCCCGGCGGATCGAGCAGCGGACGCGGTTCGATTTGGAAATGATCCGGGAGATCGGCTACTGCCAGGGGATTGAGAATTATTCCCGCCATCTCAGCGGCCGCCGGCCGGGCGAGGCGCCGCCCACGCTGCTCGATTATTTCCCCAAGGAGTTTTTGCTGATTATCGACGAGAGCCACGCGACCATTCCCCAGATCGGCGGCATGGCCGAGGGGGACCGGGCGCGCAAGCGCAATCTGGTGGACTTCGGCTTCCGGTTGCCGTCGGCCTATGACAACCGGCCGCTGACGTTCGCCGAGTTCGAACGCGCCGTGCATCAGGCGATTTATGTGTCGGCCACGCCGGGCCCCTACGAGCTGCGCGCGGCCGAGCGCCGGGTGGAGCAGATCGTCCGCCCCACGGGCCTGCTTGATCCGCCGGTGGAGGTGCGGCCGGCCAAGGGGCAGGTGGACGATCTGCTGGAGCAGATTCGGCGGCGCGCGGCCCGCGGGGAGCGGACGCTGGTGACCACGCTGACGAAGCGGATGGCCGAGGATCTGACCGATTATTACCGGGAGCTGGGCGTGCGGGTGCGCTACCTGCATTCGGAGATCGACGCGCTGGAACGGACCGAGATCATCCGGGACCTTCGCCGGGGCGCGTTCGACGTGCTGGTCGGGATCAATTTGCTCCGGGAAGGACTCGATCTGCCGGAAGTCTCGCTGGTGGCGATTCTGGACGCCGACAAGGAGGGCTATTTGCGGTCGGAGACGTCCTTGGTGCAAACCGCGGGGCGCGCCGCCCGGCATCTCAACGGCACGGTCCTGATGTATGCGGACCGGGTGACCGGCTCGATGCGCAGCGCCATCGGGGAGATGAACCGGCGGCGGGTGATCCAAGACGCCTATAACCGGCAACACGGCATCACGCCGGCGTCGATCATGAAGGAGATCCCCGAACCGATGCTGGCGGCCTACGAGGCCGATTACTCCACCGTGCCGGTCGTGGCCGAGCCGTCCGAGCGCATCTCGCCGGAAGAGCTGCCCGAGCGGGTGCGCGCGCTGACGCAGCAGATGCAGGCGGCGGCCAAGCGGCTCGATTTCGAGGAGGCGGCCGCGCTGCGGGATCAAATTCGCGCGCTGACGGAGAACGCGCTGGAACGAGAATCGTAACTCACGCCTGCTTGTACAGGTAAATCGCGAGAATGATGCCGAGGATGCTCAGGAGGTTGAACGAGAACGAAAAGCCGAGCGTCAGGGAAACGAGCACCAGATCCAGCGTAAACGGCTGGAGGCCGGGCGAAATTTCCTGGATAAAAAACTCGCTGATGGGACCGCCGGCCGTCGCGGCGCGCAAAATGCTTGAGAGGAGCGTGCCGACGAACCCGCCGATCAAAATGAATAGCATGAGCATTCCGGGCCCTTTTCGCAGTCCGACCATGGCGGGGCAATGACGCGTACGATAATCCTTTTTCCGGCGCATTGTCAAGGAGTTCAGTTTGAGCATGGAAGCGCCCGGATTCGTTGACAAGTTCCCGGGCTTCTGTTATAGTAGCGCCTTCATTCGGCCCATGCGCCTGCCGTTTTTTCATCGCGCCGAAGATGCAGGCGTGCGATGCGGCGGGCGCGCTCACACAACAAGCACCGGCCGCTCAGCGCGGGAAAGGCAGGGATGACGTCGTCATGCGGTTTCCCATCCAATTGACATTCAGCATTACGAAGCACTTGATCAAGAACCGGTTGAGGGGGCGGACGCGCTTTCCGTTGGTGCTGATGCTGGAGCCCCTGCACGCGTGCAATCTCGCCTGCGACGGCTGCGGCCGCATCCGCGAATACAAGGAAACGATCCGCGAAAAAATGACGCTGGAGGAATGTTTCCGGGCCGTGGACAGTTGCGACGCGCCGATCGTCTCCGTCTGCGGCGGCGAGCCGCTCATCTATCCGCACATTACCGAGCTCGTCAACGGCATCGTGGACCGAAAGCGGTTTCTCTACTTGTGCACCAACGCGATCGGCCTGGAAAAATTTCTCCCGAATTTCCCCAAGAGCCCCTATTTCACAATCAACGTCTCCATGGACGGCCGGGAGCAGACGCACGACATGACCCGCGGGCGCAAGGGGCTGTTCAACATCGACATGGCCGCGATCAAGACCGCCAAGGCCCAGGGCTTCCGCGTCGTCACCAACACGACCGTCTACAAAGAGACCGACATGAATGAAATCGAGGGGCTGTGCGAGGACCTCACGGCGGCGGGCGTGGACGGCATGCTGATCGCGCCGGGCTACGCCTATCAGGCGATTCACGACGACATTTTTCTGGACCGCCAGGGCATCTACGAAAAATTCCGGCGGCTGTCCGGCTGGGCCAGGCGGTTTCGCTTCATGAACACGCCGCTCTACCTGCAGTTTTTGCGCGGCGAACGCCATTTCGACTGCACGCCCTGGGGCAACCCCACGGTCAATCCCAAGGGCTGGAAAGGGCCCTGCTATCTGATCACCGACCGCCATTACGACAGCTACGAGGCGCTGATGGCCAATACCGACTGGGACAAATATGAGCGCCGGGAAGATCCCCGCTGCGCCAATTGCATGATGCACTGCAGCGTGGAGCCGACGGTCATGCGCGAGACCGGCAAGCGTTTCGGCGACGCGGTGACCATGCTCAAGTGGAACCTCACCTGACGCGTCCGATGTTGGATCGTTCCAGCGCGCCTTCTGAATCGTCATGGTTCCGGCCCTCTGGGCGGCCGTTGCAGGCGCTCTTCACTCGCATGACGGCGTGGTGGATTGCGCCAAGTCGATCGGCCGTCCGGCTGTTGAAGAACTTGTCCAACGCGCAGGCGGCTCAACAAGCTCACCACCCGCCTGAAGCGGGTACTCGAAGATCACAGGCTCCGTCGAAACCGGAAGATCACGACCGGCTGGCCGACGCGATCAACCAGGCCGCGGCCTATTTGCTGACGGTGCAGGATCCGTCGGAGGGCTATTGGGTCGGCGAGTTGGAGGCGGACTCGACGCTGACGTCGGAATACATCATGCTCCGCCATTTTATCGGCCGGGTCGATCCCTTGCGGCAGAAAAAGGCCGTCCGGTACTTGATCGAATCCCAGCAATCCGACGGCGGCTGGAACATCTTTCACGGCGGGCCCAGCGACATCAGCGCGTCGGTCAAAGCCTATTTCGCCCTGAAACTGGCCGGGGTATCGGCCGATGAGCCGTTCATGGCCGAAGCCCGCCGGTTCATCGCCTCCAAGGGCGGCGCGGCCGAAGTGAACGTCTTTACCCGGATCGCGCTTGCGCTCTTCGGCCAGTACAGTTGGCGCGCGATTCCCGTCATGTTGCCGGAGTTCATCCTGCTGCCGCGCTGGTTCTATTTCAACCTCTATGCGGTCTCCTACTGGTCGCGGACGGTCATCGTGCCGCTGCTGATTATTTTTGCGCACCGGCCGCTCTGCCGGCCGCCGTTGTCCGCGGCGATCGACGAGCTGTTCCTGCAGCCCAAAGAGTCGGTGCGGCTGAAATGGTCGCGCCGTTGGTTCACGTGGCGCAATCTATTCGTGCTGATCGACCGGCTGCTGCGGATCTACGACCGGCATCATCTGCGGAGCCTCCGGCGGCGCGCCCTCGACGCGGCCGCGGGATGGATGACGGAGCGGATGACGGGCTCGGGCGGCCTGGGCGCCATCTACCCGGCCATGGCGAATTCGGTGATCGCCTCCCTGCAACTCGGCCGCGCCGTCGACGACCCGTTGGTGCGCAAGGCGCTCGGCGAAATCGAGGCGCTGGAAATCAGCGATGAGCATCGCCTGCACCTGCAGCCTTGCCATTCGCCGATCTGGGATACCTGTCTGACGATGAACGTGCTGGTCGAGGCGGGGTTCGACCGGGATCATCCCGCGCTGGTCAAAGCGGCCGAATGGCTCCTGGCCCGGCAAATCTGCCGGGCCGGCGATTGGCAGGTGCGGCGGCCGGGCGTGCCGCCCGGCGGGTGGTACTTCCAGTTTGAGAATGAAGTGTACCCCGATATCGATGACACGGCCGTGGTGCTGATGGCGCTGGGCAAGCTGATTTTGCCCGACGAAGAGCGGAAGCGCCGGGAGATGCTCCGGGGATTTCAATGGCTGCTGGCGATGCAGGGGCGCGACGGCGGATGGGGATCGTTCGACGCCGACAATAACAAGCTGGTGTTGAACAACATCCCCTTTGCGGATCACGGCGCGCTGCTCGATCCGAGCACCGCCGACCTGACGGGCCGCGCGCTGGAGGCGATGGGCGTGCTGGGATTCGACATGACCTTTCCGCCGGTGACGCGCGCGGTGGCCTTTCTGAAGGCCCAGCAGGAAGCCAACGGCTCCTGGTACGGGCGATGGGGCGTCAATTACATTTACGGCACGTGGTCGGTGCTGGCGGGTTTGCGGATGATCCATGAGGAGATGAGCCAGCCCTACATCCGGCGGGCCGTGGAGTGGCTGGCGTCGGTGCAAAATGCCGACGGCGGCTGGGGAGAAACGTGCGAATCGTACGCCAATCCCTCGCTGGCCGGCGTCGGACCGAGCACGCCCTCTCAGACGGCCTGGGCGATGATGGGCCTGCTGCACGCCGGCGAAGCGCACCATCCGGCGGTTCGGGCGGGAGCGGAATACTTGCTGCGCCATCAGCAGGCGGACGGCGGCTGGGAGGAGGAGGCGTTCACCGGCACCGGATTTCCGCGGGTCTTCTATCTGCGCTATCACATGTACTGCAAGTACTTTCCACTCTGGGCGCTTGCCCTCTACCGCAATTTGAGCGGCCGCGGCCAGATGGTGACGACCGCCATCCGGGACCAGCACCGCCGCTCCGGGTGGTATCGGATCGGCCCACGGTCCGTTCGTTTGTCCCACTGATCTCCAGACGGGGATTCCCCCGGTTTCTCCTATTCGGCCATGACGCACACCGTCAATTCCAACCCTGTTGGTGAATGGATTGTGTGCGTGGCGACGTCGCATGAACTTCATCCGCTGAGGACCGCATTGGCATTGCGGGTCGCGGCGCGCGCTCCCTATCCACTGTATGAGGGCGCACGGGGCGGCCAGCGCGTCACCGTTCTGCAAACCGGCATCGGACCGGCGCGCGCCCGGCGGGCGATGGCGTGGCTCATGGCCAAGCCGGGACGCTATCGGGGCGTGCTCGCCGTCGGATTATCCGGCGCGTTGCGCGCGACATTGGCGCCGGGGACCATGGTGATCGGCGATCGCTGGCTCTGTCTGGAGCGAGCCGGCGGCCGCCAGGCGATGTTGCGCGCCGTCGGGCCTTCGGGCAACCGACGGTTGCTTGACCGCGCCATGCGGGCGGCCGTAGACTGCGGTTGTGCCGTGGAAGGCGGCTCGCTGCTGACCGTGGATCTGGTTGTCGGGAAGGCGGGGGACAAGCAGAGGCTGGGCGCGCAGACGGACGCGTCGGCCGTCGATATGGAGAGCGGCGCCGTCGCCGAGGCCGCGCTGGCGGCGGGCGTGGACGTGGTGGCGGTCCGCGTCGTGCTGGATGCGCTGGGCGAGCCGCTCCAGGTTTCGCCCGATCAGTATCTGCAGGCGAATGGATCGCTGTCGGTCTGGAAAAGCGGCCTCGCGGTGGCGCGGAGACCCCATCGGTTGCCGGGCCTGTGGGCCCTGGGGCGCCGGGGAGATGAGGCGATGAGCCGCGCCGCCCGGTGGTTGTGTTGTTTTTTGGACTCTGAAACCGCGCAGTCCGTCGATCCCACTGTCAGGTCTTGACATCGTGGGTGGTTTCCGCTATCATGCCGCGGTTCAAATTCACCGATGAATATTTTCGTCCATGCGCCGTCCATTGCAGCAGCGACTCAGCAGGCTTCATTCAAGCGAAGCTGGCAAGGCACCATCACCAACCACCGGAGGGTTAAGGCCAATGGTTAAGCACGTCATCAAGGCAAGCGCATTATTCGCGGCGGTCGCCGTGTTGGGCGCGACAGTCGCCATTTCAGCGGAAAAGGATCCCACGGCTTCCCGCGTGCCGGCGGATCAACTGGCAGCCGCCAAGGCGATGAAGAGCCCGGTTGCAGCCAATCCGGCCACGATTGCCGAGGGCAAAGCGATCTATGAAGGGAAAGGCACCTGCTTTACCTGCCATGGCATGGAAGGCAAGGGCGACGGCCCGGCGGCCACGGGCCTGGATCCGTCCCCGCGTAATTTCACCAACAAGGCGTTCACCGGCGCCAAGACCGAGGGTGAAATGATGTGGGTGCTCAAGAACGGCAGCCCCGGCACCGCCATGATCCCCATGGTGGGATCAGTGATCACCGAGGAAGAAGGCTGGAAGGCCATTCTGTACGAGCGGAGCTTGGCCAAGTAACGTACGTGCTCGACGCTGCACTGTCTGCTCTACGGGTGGTGCATCGATGGTTAGGATCACGACAAAGGGGGAGCCGAGGCTCCCCCTTTGTTTTTCAGCGGTGCTACAATGGCCCGAAGGGTCGATCTGAGAAGAGGGGAGGTCAGGCCGATGATGAATCTGTCCAAACGGGGATTTGCCGCGCTCATTGGCGTCATCCTGCTGACGGCGCCGATGGGAGCCGTCGCCGCCTCAGCGGCGGAGCCGTCGCTGCACATCATGTCGCCCAAGGCCGACGAGGTGATCAAGGGAGACGCGGTGACCATCGAGTGGATGGTGGAGATGGGCGGCACGCCCGGCCACGTCCACGTGAAGATCGATGACGGGCGGCCGATGGTCGCCCACGCCAACAGCAAAAAACTCACCGGCCTGAAGCCGGGCAAGCATACCGTCACCGTCTGGGTGGTGGACGCGGATCATCAGCCGATCGGCTTGGAAGAAAGCGTCACATTTACGATTGAATGACGCGCGTACACACGTGATAAACGTTCATCAATTAACGAAACGCTACGGCTCGTTGACGGCCATCGAGGACGTGACCTTCCGGGTGGAGCCCGGCGAGGTGCTCGCCTTCCTGGGGCCGAACGGCGCGGGCAAGACGACCACCATGCGCATCATTACCGGCGCCATGCCGGCCACGTCGGGCTCGGCACGGGTGGCCGGCTTCGATGTGGATGAGGCGCCGCTGGAGGTGAAACGGCGGATCGGTTATCTGCCGGAAACGCCGCCGCTCTATACCGAAATGACCGTGACCGAATATCTGGCGTTCGTGGCCCGCATCAAAGGGGTGGGCCGCAAGGA
>JBFMAJ010000061.1:0-10269 GCA_040755775.1 Nitrospirota bacterium | reverse complement strand
ATCACGTTCGTGATCCGGGGATCGACCGAACGGGCGATCTCGTCAAGCCGCCGCAGCGCGGCCAGCTTGCCTTCCAGCGGCGCCTCGGTCGGCATCCGGCCGAGCGCGTACAGTTCATGGCCCCCGTCGCGGCGGCCGCGAATCAATCCCGTGGACGGGGCGCCGTCGCCCGCGCCCTGCTGCGAAATGGCCCGGGCCTGCCGGGCCGCCAGCATGAGACGGTCCAACGTGATCTCGTCCGTGTAGGCATAGCCGGTTTTTTCGCTGGAAAGCGCCCGCAAGCCGGCGCCCTGCGCCACCGACCGGTTGGCCTGCTTGACGATCCCCTCGTCCAGCGAGAACGATTCGTTGACGCGGTACTCCGCGTACAGATCGGCGTAGTCAATGGCGCCGCCCAGCGCGCGGCCGATTACGCGGTCCAGCATGTCGCGATCGAGGCCGAAGCGCTTGTCAAAAAATTTAATCGGCGGCGTTGACGGAGGTATCAATTCGTTCGACATGCAGTCCTCATGGGTCAAAATCAGGGTCAGAGAACAGTTTCGGAAAAAATGTTCTCTGACCCCATTATACGGGAAGATGATTGAGCGCGTCGATCAGTAGCCGGAGGCGGCCGTAGTCGCGCCGGTTGAACGGGACGACCAACCGGGTCAGCTCCCGCAGCAACGGCTCATTCTCCTCCTCCGGCAACGCGCCGCTGAGCGTCATCTCCCCGTCCACCAGAATATCGGCGAAGTCCCGGTTCAAGGCGGCCACCTGCTCGTCCGTGGGCCGCCGCTGCAGGCGGAGCACCAGCCGGTCGTTCACGTAGCGGCTGGAATGATACAGATGATAGAACCGCGCGATCTCCTCGACCGCCTCGTGCGGATCATGAAACAGCCGGAACAGATGGACGTCGTCGGGCGAGATCATCCCGGTCTTCAAGAGATGATTTTCCACGTACTCGCGCCAGTGGTGCCAGTAGGTGCCGCCCGGCACATCGAGCAGCAGGAGCGGCACGATCTCGCTCTTGCCCGTCTGGATCAGCGTCATCACCTCGAAGCATTCGTCCAGCGTGCCGAAGCCGCCGGGAAAGAGCGCCACGGCGTGCGCTTCCTTCAGGAACATCAGCTTGCGGGTGAAAAAATAGCGGAAGGTGACCAGCTTGGGATCGTCCATGATGTACTCATTCGGCACTTGCTCGAAGGGCAGCGTGATATTGGCGCCGAAACTCATCCCTCGCCCCGCGCCGCTTTGCGCACCCTTCATCACCCCTTCGCCCGCGCCGGTGATCACCATGAAGCCCCGTTCCACCACCTCGTGCGCGAACCGCTCGGCCAGCGCGTAATTGGGATGATCCTTCGGCGTCCGGGAGGAGCCGAACACCGTGACCTTCCGGACGTGGCGGTAAGCCGAAAAGACCTTGAACGCGTAGCGCAACTCCCGCATCGCCCGGTGCATGATTTTCAGATCACCCCGGTTGTCCTGATGCTCGACCAGCTTGAGCGACGTGATGATCATCTCCTTGATCAGGTCGGCGTCCGGGCTGCCGCCGCAGGCGTCGATCAGCGCCATGATCTGGTCGTCCAGCTTGCCGCCCATGAAGGGGGATCGCCGCTTGATCGGTCCGTTCTTCGATTTTTCCTTCGGCATCCTAGTCGCCCTCGTACCGGCTCAACTGGCCGTAGCTGCCAAACCACTTGGCCCCGCTTCCATCCACGGCCACCGCATAGACCGCGCCGGCGAAGAGGCCGTCCTCTTTGCGAAAATTCGTGAATGTCTGAAAATCAAATCGACTTACGCCGCCGTCGGTGCCGATCCAGAGCCGGCCCTGCTGGTCCGCGGCTAGCGCATAGACGACGTTGCCGCTCAGGCCCTGCTTGGTCGTATAACTGGTCCAGCGCCGGCCGTCATACCGGGACAGGCCGCCGCCCAGCGTGCCGACCCACAGCCGGCCGTCCTGATCGAACAGGGAGGAGGAAATATAATTGGGATTGACCGGTTTGGAAATGTCCTTCGGCCCGCCGGCGGCGTGATGGTTGCTGCCGGTGTATTCCGCAGGGGCGGGTTTCAAACCCGCCCCTACTTCCGCCATGACCGTGTCGATCGGCGCGCCGACGCCGTCGGCGTTGGTCCAGCTCTTCCACTGCGCCACGCGGGCCGTGCCGGGCCGCGGATCATAGCGGCTCATGCCGCCCTCGGTCCCGCACCAAATCCGCCCTTGCGAATCGATGGCCAGCGTATAAATCCATTGATCGATCAATCCGTCATCCACCGTAAAGGTCTCAAACCCGCGGCCGTTGAACCGGCTCAGGCCTTTCCAGGTCGCCGCCCACATGACGCCATCACGGTCGAACGCGACATTATACACCCAGAGATCGCCGATCCCCTGGCCCTTGGGCCAACTGGTCCACGAGGCGCCGTAGGTCAACGATGACCCATACCCGTAGGGCGTGTAGCTGACCCATCGATTCCCCTGCAATTGGGACAAGCCGCCGCCGGCCGTGCCGACCCAGGGCGTGCCGTCAGGGCCGACCTTCACGAAGAGCACCACCGTGCTCAACAGGCCCTCGGCTGTGCCGTAGATGACTTTTTCCTGGCTCTTCGGATAAAAGCGCATCAGGCCGTGATCGGTGCCGACCCAGAGCGAATTCTTGTCGACGGCCAGCGATCGGACGACGGTGTAGAGCTGCCAGTGGCTCCAGAGCTCTTTGGATTGGGCCGCGGCCGGCGGCGGAACCGATGCCACGCCGGCCACAAGCAGGCATGTCCAAGCGAGCAGACGTTGCTTCACGCGGGGGAGACCGGAACCGGGCGCGGCGACCGCCGTGGCATGCGAAGCCGATCGACAATTTCGCCCTTGAGAATGTGACGCTGAACGATTTCTTTCACGTCGTCCGGCGTGTCGATGAAATACCAGACGCCCTCGGGATAGACGACCACCGTCGGCCCCATCGCGCAGTAATCGAGGCAGCCGGCCGCATTGGCCCGGACCTTGCCCTTCAGGCCGGCCTTCTTGATCTCTTCTTTAAAAAGGAGTCGCAGCGCCTCGGAGCCCTTGGCCCCGCAGCAGCCGCGAGGATCCTTGGGATCGCGCTGATTGGTGCAGACGAAGATGTGGCGGTCAAACCGTTGCGAATTACCGTCGAGACTCACGCTTTCATGATAACGAAGTGGGAAGAACGTGTCAATTTCTGCTAAGCTGGCCTCCATGCTCCGCCTGGCCCCGGCTTTTTCCGGCCTGATCGCGCTGGCGGTCTTCCTGCTGGCCCACCTGGGGCTGGTCCTGCGCGTCGAGTTGGTGCTGACCTGGTTCTACCCGATCGTCTGGTGGTCCTATATTTTCATGTTTGACGCGGTCGTCTGGCGCCGCACCGGCGCATCGTTGATCTGGGACAACGGGCGCCGCTTCTGGCTGATGGCCTGGTGGTCGGCGGCGATCTGGCTGATCTTTGAAGTCTTCAATCTGCGGCTGGAGAATTGGTGGTATCACGACATCCCCGCGGCACGATGGCAGCGCTGGCCGGGCACGATTATCGCCTTTGCGACGGTGGTGCCCCTGCTCGCCGTCACCGAGCGGCTCCTCGCATCATTCGGCCTGTTTGACCGGCTTCGAACGTCGACGCGTTCGGTCACGCCCGGTTTCCTGCGGAACTTTCAGATCGCCGGCGGCGCCATGCTGCTGGCCGCGCTGGCCGTCCCGCGCTACGCCTTTCCGCTCGTCTGGGGCGGCGCCTTCTTTTTGATCGATCCGGTGAACTACCGGGCCGGCGCGCCTTCGCTGCTGCGCGAATGGGTGCGCGGCAGTCCGGGGCGCACCTTCCGGCTGCTTTTGGCGGGATTGATCGCCGGCCTCTTGTGGGAGCTGTGGAATTTCTGGGCAACCGCGCGCTGGAGCTATACCGTGCCGTTCGTCGGCGAGTGGAAGATTTTTGAAATGCCGATTCTGGGCTTTCTCGGCTTTCCGCCCTTCGCGCTGGAAGCCTTTGCGCTCTACCAGTTTTTCTGCCGGCCGTGGGGCGCAGGCATCTGGCCTCCGCAGGCGCCGCCGGCCAGGCGCCCGGCGCCGTGGCTCGCATGGGTCACGGCGGGTGTGAGCGCCGGCTTCAGCGTCGCCGCGCTCTGGGCGATCGAGCAGCACACGATTCTCTCCTTTGCCCCGCCATGAACGGACCCTCGGAGATGTCCGCGCCGCCGGCCGGCGGCGCGACGTTTCGACGAGCCGTCCGGCTGGTCGCGCTGCTGAATCTGGCCTATTTTGGCATCGAATTCTCGGTCGCGGTGGCGATCGGGTCGGTGTCGCTCTTCGCGGATAGCATCGATTTTTTGGAAGACACGTCCATCAACTTTTTGATCCTTGTTGCGCTGGGGTGGAGCGCGGCCCGCCGCGCCCGCGTGGGCGTGGCGCTTGCCGGCATTCTCCTCATTCCAGGGTTCGCCGCCCTCTGGACCGCATGGCACAAGTTCTTGATTCCGGTGCCACCGGCGCCGCTCCCCCTCTCACTTGCGGGCGCCGGCGCGCTTCTGGTTAATCTAACGTGCGCGCTCATTTTGACCCGCCACCGCCGGCAGGCCGGCAGCCTGAGCCGGGCCGCCTTCCTCTCGGCGCGCAACGATGCCGCGGCGAATATGGCCATTATCGCCGCCGGGCTGCTCACCGCCTACGTCCGTTCGGCCTGGCCGGACTTGGTCGTGGGATTGGGAATCGCCCTGATGAATCTGCGCGCCGCGCAAGAGGTCTATGCGGCGGCTCGGGAGGAACGGCGCGCCGCCCTTCCCTGACGCGCTGCCGACTGCGCTAGGCGAGCAGTTGGAGTAAATGGGCTTCGACGGACCGCGCCAGGGCCGGCAGATGGTAGCCGCCCTCAAGGCAGGAAACGATGCGCCCCCGGCTGTGATGATCCGCGGACCGGCGCACCAGCCGGGTCAGCTCTCCGAAGCCCGCCTCGGTCATGGCCATGCCGGCCAGCGGATCGTCCCGGTGGGCGTCGAAGCCGGCCGAGATCAGGATGAACTCCGGAGCGAAGTCGTCCAGGGCGGGCAGAATGGTTTTCACGAAAACGGCCGCGTAATCGTCATCGTCGCAGCCGGACTCCATCGGGCAGTTCAGCGTGTAGCCGGCGCCCGCCCCCTTCCCCGTCTCCGCCTCGCCGCCGGTGCCCGGATAGAAGGGGTACTGATGCGTGCTGATGTAGAGCACGGTGGGATCTTCATAAAAGATTTCCTGCGTGCCGTTGCCATGATGCACGTCCCAATCGATGATCGCCACGTTGCCGATCCGATGGTGCCGCTGCAGATAGCGGGCCGCGATGGCGACGTTGTTGAAGAGGCAAAAACCCATCCCCCGGCGCGACTCGGCGTGATGGCCCGGCGGCCGGATGGCGCAAAAGGCATTGTTCACCCGGCCCGCCATCACCGCATCGACGGCGCTGAGCGTGCCGCCGATCGCCGTCATCGCCGCCGCCCAGGAGCCGGGCGACAGCGCCGTGTCGGGGTCGAGATAGCGCAGCCCCTCCGCCGGCACGGCCTGCTGCAGCGCCCGGCGGTAGGCCGGCGCGTGGACGGCGTCGATCCAAGGCGCCAGATCGGCGTCGAGCCGATGAGCCATGGGCACGGCGGTCAACTGATCCATCAAGCCCGATTTATGAAGATGCGCCTCGATCGCCTTGAGCCGCTCCGGCGATTCGGGATGGCCTCGGCCGGGATGGTGCCGCAAACAGTCGGGGTGGGCGATGAGGCCGGTCGCGGTCACGTGCCGATCGACCCTTTCCGATCGACGACGATTTCCTTGATCACCGTGTTCGGCGATAAATGCAGCAGGCTGACGACCAGCCGGCCGATGTCTTCCGGCGGAATCATCTCGGAGCCGGGCAAGGAAACGCCGGCAACCATCGGCGTATTCACGTAACCCGGGCAAATCGCCGTCGCCTTGATATTGGCGCCGATCGCTTCTTCCAGCAGGCTTTCGGTCAGGCCGATCAGGCCGAATTTCGACGCGCAATAGGCGGACGCTTCGCCGAAGCCATGTTTGCCCGCCACCGACGCGATGTTGACGATGTAGCCGGCCCGCTGTTTCATCATCGCCGGCAGCACCGCCTTGGCGCACAGAAAGGCGCCCTTCAGGTTGACGGCCTGAACCGCATCCCAATCGGCCTCGGTCAGCTCTGTGATCGCGCCTTCCCGGTAGGTGCCGGCATTGTTGACCAGCAGATCGATCCGCCCGAATGCCTTCAACGTCTGCGCCACCAGCCGCTCCACGTCCGCCGCCACAGAGACATCCGTCGCCACGGCCAGCGCCTTGCCGCCTTTTCGTTCAAGCTGCGCCGCGGCCCCTTCCAGTTTTTTCCGGTCGCGGCCCGCGAGCGCCACCGCCATGCCCTCGGTGGCCACCGCTTCGGCAATCGCCAGCCCAATCCCGCTGCCGCCGCCGGTAATCATCGCCGCCTGATTGCGTAGATGTGCCATCGCGCTTCCCCGTTCGATGCTCCGTTGTATCACGTCCGGAAGCCGGGCATCAATGCCCGTGAGCCGATATTGAGCGCGGCGCGCGGCGTGTGACATAATGGGTCCATGCGGCCGGTCATCTTCCTGTTCACTCTGCTGTTGATCGCCTGCCAAAGCGTGCCGATTACGGGCCGCTCGCAACTGGTCCTGCTCTCCGAAGAAGAAGAACTGGAGCTCGGCGCGCAGGCCTACAGACAGACGCTGAAGAAATCGACCCTCAGCCGCGATGAGGAGAAGCTGGCGCTGGTCCGCCGCGTCGGCCAGCGCATCGCCGCCGTCTCGGGCCGCCCGGACTATCAGTGGGAATTCACGCTGATCGAGGACAACACGCCCAACGCCTTCGCGCTGCCGGGGGGCAAAGTGGCCGTCAATACCGGCATCCTGCCGGTCACGCAGGATGAGACGGGCCTGGCGGTGGTCATGGGCCACGAGGTGGCCCACGCCCTCGCCCATCATGGCGCCGAGCGGATGTCCACCGGTCTGATCACCCAGATCGGCGCGGTGGGCGCGGCCGTGATTCTGGGGGGCGGCGATCCGCAAACCACCAAGGCGATCGAGGCCGCGTTCGGCATCGGCGGCCAGGTCGGCGTGCTCCTGCCCTTCAGCCGCAAGCATGAATCGGAGGCCGATGAGATCGGCCTCCATCTGATGGCGAAGGCCGGCTACGATCCGCGGGAAGCGGTCGATTTCTGGACGCGCATGGAAGCGGCCGGCAAGGGCAAGCAGCCGCCGGAATTTCTCTCGACCCATCCCAGCGACGAGCATCGCATCGAGCAAATCCAGGCCGCGCTGCCGGACGTCCTGCCGATCTACCAAAAAGCCCTCGCGCAGCGCTGACTGCCGCCGCGTAATGCTCTCGGTACAAAACATCACCAAGGCCTACGGCGGGCGCACCCTCCTGAGCGGCGCCTCGCTGCGGATCGGTCTGCACGACCGCGTCGCGCTGGTCGGCCCCAACGGCGCCGGCAAGACGACGCTCTTCGAGATGATCGCCGGCCGGCTGTCGCCGGATGGCGGCGTCATCAGCCGGAACAAAAACGCGGTGATCGGCTACCTGGCCCAGGAGCTCCCGGCCGAGACCGCCGAGACCGTCTTGGCTTCGGTCATGGCCGGTCAGGCCGACCTGGCCTCGCTGGAGCACAAACTCAAGCTCATTCAAGATGAAATTTCAATCAGTTCTGAAGATGAAGCTCACTCATTGCTGGAAGAATATGGCGAGCTTCAGCATCGCTTCGAGCAGCTCGGCGGCTACTCGCGGGAGGCCCGGGCCAAGGAGATCCTGTTCGGCCTGGGTTTCAAGGCGCGCGATCTTGACCGCACCACGGCGGAACTGTCCGGCGGATGGCGGATGCGCGTGGCGCTTGCGCAACTGCTGCTCCAGCGGCCCGATCTGCTCCTGCTCGATGAGCCGACCAACCATCTCGATCTGGCGTCGGTCATTTGGCTGGAGGAATTTTTGGCGCAGTATGACGGCGCCATCCTGCTGATCTCGCACGACCGCCAGTTCATGAACCGGCTGGCGACGCGCGTGGTCGAGATCGACCGGCGCCAATTGACCGCCTATACCGGCAACTACGACGCCTACGTGACGGCCAAGGCGCAGCAGCAGGCCATTCTGGAGGCCACGGCGAAGAATCAACAGAAGCAAATCGAAGCCACCGAGGCCTTTATCGAGCGGTTCCGCTACAAGGCGACCAAAGCCCGACAGGTGCAGAGCCGCGTGAAGCAGTTGGAAAAGATCGACCGGATCGAGCTGGCGCCGGAGTCAAAACGCGTCCGCTTCTCGTTTCCGCCCCCGCCGCGCAGCGGCAAAGAGGTGATCCGGCTGGAGCACGCGGCCAAATCGTACGGCCCCACGGTGGTCTACCGCGATCTCTCGCTCACGCTGCAACGCGGCGAGCGGGTGGCGCTGGTGGGCCCCAACGGGGCCGGAAAATCGACGTTGCTCAAGATGCTGGCCGGCGTGCTGCCGCCCGACGCCGGCGCGCGCGCGCTGGGCCACAACGTCACCGCGGCCTACTACGCCCAACACCAATTGGAATCGCTCACGCCAGGCCACACGCTGCTGGAGGAGATCACGACGGCCGCCCCCATGGCCGAGCAGACCTTTTTGCGGGCCATTCTCGGCGCCTTTCTTTTTTCCGGCGACGATGCGAAGAAGAAGGTGGCCGTGCTCTCCGGGGGCGAGAAAAGCCGCCTGGCGCTGGCGAAGCTGCTGGTGGAGCCGGCCAATTTGATTTTAATGGACGAGCCGACCAACCACCTCGATATCCCCTCCCGGGACGCGCTGGAGGCGGCCCTGCACCAGTTCACGGGCACGCTGGTCTTCATCACGCACGACCGCCATTTCATCCAATCGGTGGCCAATCAGATTATCGAGGTGGACGGCGGCCGGATTATCCGCTATCCGGGATCGTACGACTACTACCTGTACAAGAAAGCATTGGAATTGGAACGGGCAACGCCCGTGCCGTCAACGCCCTCCATCGATGGGGACGCGGCGGCGGCGCGCACGGGCAAAAAGACCAAGGAGCAGAAACGTCAGGAGGCGGAAGCCCGGAACCGCCGCCACCGCGCGTTGCAGCCGGTCAAGAGCCGATTACTGGAGATCGAGCAGGCGCTGGCCGACAAGGAGGCCCGCCACCGGACGCTGACCGAACGGCTCTCGTCGGCGGAATTTTACCGGCAGCCCGACTTTCACGACGCCGTGCGGGAGCACGGCCGGCTGCAGCAGGAAATTGCGTCGCTGACCGCCGAATGGGAGCGGCTGGCGGGTCAAATCGAACAGGGGGAAGCCGGCGAAGCACGCTAAGCTCCGGATATGGTATGCTGTGTAAAGACCCCATTCGAGGACCTTTATGACTACAGCCAACACCGTCGGCAAGGAAATTCGCGCAGCCTGCAACGCATGCAAACGACCGCAACCTCACGTCATTACGGCAGTCTCGGAGAATCGAATCGACAGCATGCAATGCGCGGTCTGCGGGAAGACGCGCCGGGATCGCCCGGCCAGTTCGAAGCGGCGCCGCCAGGAAACGGCCGAGGCGCCCCCGGAAGTGATCTGGGAAAAACTCATGGCCGCGGCCGCGTCGCAAAAAACCATTCCCTACACGTTCGACAAGAAATACAAGATCAATGATCTGATCAGCCATGAGACCTTCGGCCTGGGCGTGGTGACGAAGCTGTCCGCCGCCGACAAAGCGCGGGTCGCCTTCAAAGAGGGCGAGCTGCTGTTGATCTGCAACCGGTGATTCAAGTCAGGGGGAGATGCTCCTCTCCCCCTGACAACCCCCATCGCTGACGACTCGATACGGCCCTACTTTTCCACCGGCGCGGAGGAGTCGCTGCTCCAATCGGCCCAGGAACCGACGTAGTTCTTGACGTTGGGGATGCCGGCTTCCAGCATCAGGGAATAGAGCCAGGAGCAGCGGACGCCGCCCGCGCAGTAGACGACATACTCCCACTTTCCGGCCGCCTGCTGCTGTTTCAGGGCATCAAGGACGGCATCCGGCGGTTTGATCGTGCCGTCGGCGTTGTAAAAACCGTTCCACGGGATATTGACGGCGCCGGGCACGTGGCCGGTCCGCCCCATCCCCTGCCCGCGGTACTCGCCCGGGCTCCGCGCATCGATAATCGCCAGCGACGGATCCTTCGCCGCCACCCGCCGCTTCAACTCCTCCCGCTCCATCAGCAGCTCCGGCCGCAGCGCCACGGTGAAGGCCGCCGGCCGGGGCGCGCGCGCCGGCCCCCGCTCCACGGGCCGGCCCTCCTTGTGCCATTTGGTCCATC
>JBFMAJ010000060.1:0-10272 GCA_040755775.1 Nitrospirota bacterium | reverse complement strand
GCCCTCTTTGGTAAGCAGCGTCATTTTCACGCGGGCGTTGAGGTCTGTGCCGGCGGCGTAGAAAGCGTCTTGGGATTGCCGAACCAGCGAGGCTGCGTCCTCGGCCAACGCGGCGCCCGGAATGAGACTCAGGAACAGCGCTGCCGCACATCTTGCCATCAGAAACTGCTCATGCACGTCGCACCTCCTTCTTCAGAAGAACCCGTTGGAGCAGCACGATCAGGGCGGGGAGCACCAGCAGCGTTGCAAGGGCGCCCACCAGCATATCAATGGCGGCGAAGGCGCCCACCGTCACATAGGGGCCCAGCGGCGCCGCGAGCATCACGGCGAACCCCAGGAAGAGAAGGAGCGCGTTCCGGAGAATCCCCACCGCCGGCTCGCCGAAGGTCCACTGCAAGCTTTCTCGCAAATCCCGTTCCTTCCGGTAGCGTTCCCGGAATCGGAAAATAAAGTGGATGGCAAAGTCCACACCGATTCCGAGGGCCAGTGAGGAGCAGACCGCGATGGGCATATCGATCTCTTTGCCGATGAAAAACAGCAGGCCATACGAGACGAAGATCGTGCTCAGCAGCGGGACCACTCCGATCAGCGCCCAGAGCAGCGAGCGGAACTCGATCGCCATGATCAGCAGGACGGTCACGACCGACCCCGCAAAGGAGCCGAGCATGCCGGTGACCATCACCTGCTGCCACACCACGTTGACGTATGTCGGACCGGTCATCTCAACACGGACCCCGGGGAGCGGGTGCGCCGTCACGTAGCGGTCGACCCGCTCCATGACCTGGATCATGTCCTGGTTGTCTCCGCTCTTCAGTTGCAGCCAGATATTGAGCCGCTGGTACCCGTAGTCCACAAAATTATCCAGGGCGTCCGGCGAGCCGCCGGAGGAGAGATAGAGGAAGAGATACTGCGCGGCCAGCTCCTGGCTGCGCGGAAGCTCATCGTTGCCGGTCAGGACTCGATTGATCCACCGGAGGATGTCCGCGAGCGAGGTGGTCTTGCCGACCCTGGGATCCTGGCCGATCTCCCGTTGGAGTTCGTCAAGATAGCGAAGCACCTCCGGTCGTGTTGCGGCGTCCGGCGTATCCGTCTCCGCCACGAGGTAGGCCATGTAGGTTCCCCCGAATTGCTGGTTCATGAGCCGGCTGGCCTGCCGGATCGGGCTCGAGGCTTTGAACCACTTCACCGGATCGTCATTCACCCGATTGTGCTGCATCCCGTAGGCCGCCAGCGCCAGCACTGCGATGCCGCCAAGCAGCACCCCCCAACGCCTGGCCATCCCCATGCGCCCCAGCCGGCCGGCCACTCTGACCAGCACGCCTCCGGTGGCCACCTCGTGCTGCCAGCGCCGCTTGAGCGTCTCCTCATTGAGCAGCATCATGAATGCCGGCATGAACGTCACTGTCAGGATCCAGGCGGCAAAGACCCCGATGGCGACAAACAGGCCGAAAATCCTGACCGGCGGAATGTTGACGAGCATCAGCGACCCAAACCCGGCCATCACGGTATAGGAGGTGTACAGCACCGGCGAATACAGTTCTTTCATCGTTTCGAGGATGGCCGAGCGTTTGTCTCCGTAGCGGGGATAGACATCGTAGTACTGGCTGAGAATGTGAATGCCGTCAGCCAGGCCGGTGACCATGAGAAAGACCGGGATCATGGAGCTCATGATGTGGACCGGATAGCCGAGGCCGATCAACAGCCCCATCGTCCAGAGCACGCTCAGCATCGAGATGATCAACGGGGCCACGATGAGCCGCCAGTCCTTGAAGAGCAGCCACATACCGATGGTGATGACCAGCATCACGAGCGGAGACAGCACGCCCATCAGAAGAAACATCTGCTCTCCGAACATCATCTCTGCCATGGGCAGGCCGGCGATCTTGGCCGTGATCCCGGGTTCCTGATCGACCAGCGCCTGAATCTCCCTGGTGACCTGCGCCGCGATCTCTTTCCGCTCAATCGGGATGTAGAAGGCCACCCGCCGCCCATCCTGGGAGATGAGCTTTTCCCGGAACAGCGGATTGCCCATCAGCGTCTCCCTGAGCTGCCGAGCGTCCTCTTGCGTCTGCGGCGGCTGTTCCAGAAGCTTGCTGACCTCCAGGGTATCCCCGCTCTTCCGCATCGTGTCGGTTGTCACGAGGCTCAAGACATCGGGAATGATGACCCCCTTGATGGCCAGGATCTCGCGGTTGATCCGGAAGAGTGCGGTGAGATCGTCGACATTGAAGAGATCCCGCTCGCTCTCGAAACCCACGACGATGAGCTCATGGATCCCGAAGGTCCGCTTCGCGGCTTCGTGGGAAACGCGAACCGGCGCGTCGGGCGCCAGCATGTTTTCGGGGTCCGTGTCGGTGGTCATCTTGGGCAACTGGAGGATGGCCCAGACGGTGAGGAGCAGGATCGCGCCGATCGTAGACCACGGGTAGTCCACGCACAGCCGGAGGGTTGCGTCCATGACGCGTCCCGACCATTTGAGAGCAGGCTTTTCTATCGTGTTCATTGGTAGCAGGCGTCCTTCCGGCTCATCAGGCGGGGGGCATTATTTTTTCCTTCCCTTGTAGTGCCTCAGGAGTTGCCGCTGATCCTCCAGCACCTCGAAGAGCAGCTCCCGCATCAGGTCGAATGCCTTGAGAATCTTGGGGCGGGCCAGCCGATAGTAGACGGTCTTGCCCTCTCGACGAACGCTCACAATCCTCTTCTGGCGAAGAACCGCCATATGCTGGGAGAGATTGGCCTTCGGGACCTTCAGGATCGAAAGGAGCTCGGTGGCCGAGAGCTCCTTTTCTCGCAAGGTGTTGATGATTTTCAGGCGCTTGGGATTGGCCAGGGTAGAGCAGATCTCGGCGTGGTGCCGATATACCTGATCTTCAAGATTATTCTTGGTCATAGGCTAATAGATATTATAGTTTCGATATATCGAAACTACATGGAATATATCTTATCCAGGGAATCTTTGCAAGCGGAAGCCAGCCAGCAGAAGGAGGTTGGACCTGCCGCTCAGTGACTTTATGAAGGTCTAAAAGCCCCGATGGGCTCACTTCACAGGATCGAACCGACGAAATCCCGACCCATATCTTGTAAGGACTCCACGTTACAAGTCCTTACCGCATTGCCGCGCACCCGATGACTTGAAACCGCTCGTCGCGTTTGCGTATCACGCGGCGTCTGGATCAGGTTAAGTTTAGCGTACTCCTTTGCGGTTTGCCAACACGATCTCTGGAGAAATTCCTCTCCTCGATAGGTGGCCGTCGTAGTAGACTGCAGTCGGACCCAGACCGGTCACACTTTGGGCACACCTGGCCCGCTCTCAGCACCCTGAATGCGCATGAGGCGGGGAGTCATCGTGTTGGTGGGAGGCAATCCGGTGGTGTGCTTCACCGGAGCCGTTTGTCGGATCAATATGAATCATGACGGCCGAAAGATACCGCAGGCGGTGAAGCAGCGCGTGCCGGACGTCATCGGCAATCTCATGTCCTTGTTCCACGGTGAGGTCTGGCCTGACGGCCAGATTGACCTCCGCATGAAGCCGGTGGCCCAGCCAACGGACCCGCACGTCTGTCACCTCCTGCACGCCTTCGGTGTGCTGCACGGCATGCCGGATTTCTTCCACCACCTCCGGGTCCACCCCATCGAGCAATCGGGTCAGAACCGTTTTCCCCGAGTCCCATGCCATGTGGACAATCACCCCCGCGATCAGCAGTCCGACAACGGGATCGGCTAAGGGGTAGCCCAGCCAGACCCCCACGGCGCCGAACAGGACGGACAGACTGGTCAGGGCGTCGACATGGGCGTGGCGGCCGTCGGCGATGAGGGCGGCGCTGCCGATTTCCCTGCCGACCCTGATGCGAAGCACGGCAACCGCCTCGTTGCCGGCGAAACCCACCACGGAGGCGACGATCACCGCCGCCAGATACTCCACGGTGTGTGGATGAAAGGACCGGTCAATCGAAACATAACCAGCCGCAAGACCACTGCACACAATCGCCAGCACAATTGCGACGCCGGCGAGATCCTCGATGCGGCCGTAGCCGTAGGTGAACCGTCTGGTCGGTTTCAGCCGCACCAGCAGAAATGCGACCCAGAGCGGAATGGCCGTCGCCGCATCTCCGATGTTGTGGATCGTATCAGCGAGAAGTGCGGCGCTTCCAGACAGAAACACGACCACGCCCTGCAAGAGCGCCGTCGCGCCTAGTCCAAGAAAGGACCATTTGATGGCCCAGATGCCCCGTTGGGTGGTTATCATCACAGATTCGATGGCGTGATGGGTCGGATGGTGTGTTCCGGACTGCTGATGATGATCTGAAGGATTCTCCATGCTCTGATCTCTCCACGATGTGATGCGCCCATAAATACGAACACTCCTACGGCAGTCGTCCGCCTCTCTCGACCGCCGTGACCCAGTAGATCCCTTGGCCGTTGCCCCCGTTCCCCGTGGCACGCAGTGCATCGAGTACCTTCTCCACATCGGCATCTTCCAGCAAGATGTCCACTCGAGCACGAGGCGTGTAGCCGACCACTTTGTCCCGCGCCGACAGAAAGGGATCCTGCTCGACATGGGGGCCGTGTCCTTCGACATGGCTGAAGGTAAAACCCTTCACCTGTTCCAGGCCGCGCAGATGATCAGCCAACGCCTGTTGGGCGTTCGTGTGAATGATCAGTGTGAGATTTTTCATGCGTGATCCTCCGCGGCGGATTGCCATCCACGCTCCACCCGCCCCTCCAGCCACGCGTACAGGGTGGGCAGCAGCACCAGCGTGAGCAGCGTGGAGGTGAGCAATCCGCCAATGACCACCACCGCCAGCGGTCGTTGCAGCTCGGAGCCGGGGCCGGTCGCGAACAAGAGCGGCACCAATCCCAGACTGGCGATCAGCGCGGTCATGAGCACCGGCCGCAGCCGCCGCTCGGCGCCCTGTTTCACGGCGTCCAGCACGCTGCGGCCGGCCTCGCGCAGCTGGTTGAAATAGCTCACCATCACCACTCCGTTCAACACCGCCACGCCGAACAGGGTGATAAAGCCCACCGAGGCTGGCACCGACAGGTACAGGCCGGACACAAAGAGGCTGATGACGCCGCCGATCATGGCAAAGGGGATGTTGAGGATGATCAACCCCGCCTGGCGCAGGGAACGGAAGGTGGTGAACAGCATGACGAAGATCAACGCGATGGAAATGGGCACCACCACGCTGAGGCGCTTGGCGGCCCGCTGCTGGTTCTCGAACTGGCCGCCGTAGGTGACATAATAGCCCGGCGGCAGTGCGAGCTCGCGTGCGATAACCGCGCGGACCTCATCGACAAAACCCACCACGTCGCGGCCCTCAACATTGGCCTGCACCACCACCTGACGCCTGGCGGACTCGCGGGTAATGCCCACCGGACCATCCACCTCGCTGAAGTCTGCGAGGCTGCTCAACGGGATGTTCTCCCCTGACGGCGCCCTGACCCGCAGTGCGCCGATGGCGGCGGGCGAGGTGCGCGCCCGCTCCGGATAACGCAGCAGCACGCCGATGCGCTGGTTGCCCTGGATCACTTCGGTGACCACGTGCCCGCCAACGGCGACTTCCACCAGTTGATTGATGTCTTCGATGTTAATGCCGAATCGGGCGATGGCCTGGGGCCGGATCTCTATGTGCAAATAGATCTGGCCGGACAACTGGCTGCGAAAGACATCCACCGCACCGGGCACGTTGCTCACCAGTGCTTCGATCTGCCGGGATTTCTCCTCCAGCACCCGGAGATCGTCGCCATACAGCTTGATGGCCATGGCCGCCCGCACACCGGTCAGCATCTCCGAGACGCGCATGTCGATGGGCTGCGTGAAGGCGTAGTCGATGCCGACGAAACGGTCCAGCGTGTCGCGCAGCTTCTCCTGGAACTCCTCCAGACTCACCGTCCATTCCCCGCGCGGCCTGGTGATGAGGAAGTTGTCGGTCTGGTACAGGCCCATGGGGTCCATGCGCAGCTCGTCGGCGCCGGTGCGGGACACCACGCCGACGACCTCCGGCAGCTCCATCATGGCCTTTTGATACGGCTCGTCCAGCGCCAGCGAGCGCTCCAGCGAAATGCTGGGAAGTTTCTCGATAATGATCACGGTGGTGCCTTCATCCATCACCGGCATGAACTCTCTCCCGATGAAGGGAAACAACACGGCGGCCGCCGCGAGCGCCGTCAGCGCGCCGCCCGCCGCGCGCGTGCGGTGGACCAATGCCCAACCCACCACCGGCCGATAGGCGCGCTTCAGCGCGGTCAACACCCGGCCGTCATTCTCGCCGCCGCCGCGCATCAACAGACTGGCCAGCACCGGGATCACGGTCAGCGAGAGCAACAGCGAGCCGATCAGGGCGAAAGTAATGGTCACCGCCAGCGGCGTGAACATCTTGCCTTCCAGACCGGACAGGCTGAACAACGGCAGAAACACGGCCATAATGATGAGGACGCCGGAGATCACCGGCGGGGCCACCTCCAGTGACGCGCGGTACACCAGGTGCAAACGGCTGACGCCCCGAGGAGCAAGGCCAAGCTGCGTGTGGATATTCTCCACGACGACCACGGCCGCGTCGACCAGAATGCCGATCGCGATGGCCAATCCCCCCAGCGACATGAGATTGGCGGTCACGCCGAACAGCCGCATCATGATGAAGGTAAAGAGCACCGACAGGGGGAGGATCAAGGCCACCGTCAGCGCCGCGCGCAGATTGCCGAGCATGACGATCAGTACCAGCAACACCAGGACCACGGCCTCGCCCAGCGCCTTTTCAACCGTCCAAACGGCTGCCGTGACCAGCTCGGAGCGGTCATAGAACGGCACGATGCGCACCCCCTCGGGCAGGGAGGCCTTCATCGCCTCAAACTCGCGCTTGACGCCGTCGACCGTGGTGCGGCTGTTGGCCCCCTTGCGCAGCAGCGCCAGACCGGTGACCACCTCGCCCCCGCCGTCGGCGGTGACCGCGCCGTAGCGGGTCATGGAGTTGATGCGCACCTCCGCCACATCGCCGACGTGCACCGGCGTGCCGTTGCGGGTGGCGACAGTGATGCTCTGGATATCTTCCAGGCTTTGAAGCTGCCCCACCGTGCGCACCAGCAGCATCTCGTTGTGGCGGTTGATGCGATCGCCGCCGGCATTGCGGTTATTGGCCTCCAGCGCCGCTTGCAGATCATCGAGCCCCAGATCATGCGCCAGCAACGCGTCGGGATCGGCCACGACCTCAAACACTTTGACTTCACCGCCCAGGGAGTTGACGTCGGCGACGCCGTCGACGGTGCGCAGGCGCGGGCGGATCACCCAGTCCTGGATGCGGCGGAGCTCCTGGTTGTTGTAGCCGGCGCCCTCGACCCGGTACATATACCCCTCGCCCAGCGGCGTGGTGATGGGGCCGAGACCGCCTTCCACGCCATCGGGCAGTTCGCCCCATACCTGGTTGAGCCGTTCGGCCACCTGCTGACGCGCCCAGTAAATATCCGTGCCGTCCTCAAAGTCGATGATAATGATGCTCAACGCATATTTGGTGGTGGAGCGCAGCACTGTTTGGCGGGGCAGACCCTGCATCTCCGTTTCGATGGGAAAGGTGATCCGGCTTTCCACCTCGGTGGGTGATAGGCCCGGCGCCTTGACGATGACCTGCACCTGCGGCGCGGCGATGTCCGGGAACGCGTCGATCGGGAGGGTTTGGAACGCCCACAACCCGCCAATCGTCAGCGCCGCGGCCAGCAGGAGAATCATCAGGCGCTGGATCAGGGAAAAACGGATGAGGGAGGCGATCATGGGTTATTCGCCTCCCTGATACTGCCAGTGGGATTTCAGTTCGGCGACACCTTCACTGACGATCTCAACCCCCGCGGCCAGACCGCGACGGACCGGCACCCAGCCGTCCGCCTCGGCGCCGATGGTCACCGCCACGGGCTCGAAACGGCCGCTCCCCAATACTTTGAAGACATAGGCCTGATCGCCGACACGGAACACCGCGCCGGCGGGCACCATCAATCCCCGGCTGGCGACGCTGCTCAGCCCGACTTCCGCATACATGCCGGGGCGCAGTCGCTCGCCCGGGTTGCCCAGCACGATGCGCCCGGTCAACGTCTGGCTTTGCGCGTCCACCTCGCCCCCCAGCGATTCCAGCCGGCCTCGATACGACTGTCCGGGCCTGGCCCGCACGCTGATCACGGCCTCGGCGCCGACTTTGACTTGCGGCAGGCTGGCGACCGGGATCTTCACCAAGGCCCACAGCGTGCTGAGATCGTCCACGTGAAAGGCGGTTTGCCCGGCGGACAGCAATTCACCGGACTCGATCTCCACGCCGGTCACCAGGCCGTCGATGGGACTGGTCAGGTCGAACACCGCCAGCCGGTCCGGTTGATCCGCCAGTTGCCCGATCTGCTCATCGGACAGCCCTGCAAGCGACAACAAGCGGCGTCGGGCCTCCAGAGCGGCTTGGGCGCTTTTGTATTCGCTGTCCACCGTCAGCCAGCGGCTCTCCGCGACCACACCGTCCTTCCACAGGCCTTCGATGCGGGTGCGTTCGGCTTGGGCCAGATGAAAGCGGGCCAGGGCTTCCAGATAATCGGCCTGGGCTTGGCCCAAGCTGTGGCTGCGCAGCCGGGCCAGGACCTGTCCTTTGCGGACGCGCTCGTGCACGACAACCTGCAGCTCGGTCACCATGCCGTCCACCACCGGCGCGACCCGGTGGGTCTTCCGCTGGTCGGCGGTCAGGACGCCGTTCAACTTCAACTGCGTGTGGCTGTCGCGGGTGGACACGACGGCGGTGGCCAGGGTGACGTTGGCCAGTTGCTCCTTCGTGAGTTCAATGCCCGCGGCCGCGACCAACGCCGGGGTCAGGAGAACAAGGACCATCAACACCGATTTGATGTTAATCATGTTTGCCGTCCTCGATGTCGTCTGTTGCGGTGAGCAGGGATAGGCCCGCGGCCAGCCGGAGGTCCGCGGCCTCCAGCCAGGCCTCCTGCAGCAATTCCAGGTAGCGTTCGTGGGCGTCGAAATAGGTGTTGTTGGCATCGATCAGGGCGAGAATTTCCGCCTCGCCGGCGGCATACGCCTTGCGCGTCAGCTCAAAGACCGTGCTCGCCGGTTCGAAGACCTTGTTTTTGTAATGCGCGCCCTGTTCGACCAGATGGGTGAGGTGCAGATGGTGTTGGGTGAGCGCGCCGGCCAGATCACGCTCCAGGGCCTGCATGCTGAAACGCGCCTGATCGACCTGCGCCCGGGCTTCACGAAGGCGCCCGCTCTTGAAATCCCAGAGCGGCACCGTGATGGCGAGGCCGATGCCGGTGACATCCTGGCGGCGTCCATTGAGAAAATCGCGTTCACGATAGAGGCGCAGCACGGGGTCCGGCAGGAGTTCGGTTCGCACCAAACCCACGCCTGCGCGTGAGGCCTCGATGCGATGTTTTGCGGCGACGATCGCCGGATGTTGGGACAATCCAGCCTGCAAGGCTTCCAATACGGGCATGGGAGCATACGGTTCAAGCGGCGCCAAGTTAGGGATCATCTCCATCGGCAGCATCAGGAGGGCGCGAAACTGACTCAGTGCTTCATAAAGCTCGCCTTCCGCCCGATCGAGAATTTGTTGCGCCGCCTCGCGGATCAGATCCAGGCGCAGGCGTTCCAACCTGGCCATTTCCCCGGCCTGCTCGCGCCGGCGCCCCGCCTGTTGCAATTCGTGAGCGAGTTGCAGGCGCTGCTCCGCCAGATGCGCATTCGCCGCCGCCAGTTGCAAGGCATGGAAGCGCCGTGACACCTGCAACTCCAACAAGAGATGCTGATGCCGGCGCCCGGCCTGGGCGGTGCGAAGCTCCGCCCCGGCCACATCCCGCTGGGCGCCCAACCGGCCGCTCAACGGCAACGGCTGGTTCAACACGAATTGGGTCACGTCAACACCGCCGGTGCCCGCATCTTTGCCGATCTTGTCGTCACCGCGCAGTTCAAACTCGGGGTTCGGCCAGGCGCCCGCCTGCGAGCGCGCGCCCTGCCGTCCCGTGACTTCGGCCCGGGCGGCTTGCACCTCCGGCGCGACGTCCAGCGCACGCTGGAGGCTGCGCTCCAGCGTCCACACCTCCTGAGACCGGGCCGGGGCCGGCGTCAGCGCGAGACAGGCGAACAGGAGACCGTGAACAAGAGCATAGAAAATGATTCGCAAGGATCGCTCCTCTCCAGTGGCGGAAGATGCGCCGCCGCCGAATATCATCAAACGCGTGTTGGACGGGAACGGACTAAATCAGACGGGAAGAGCAGGAGGGGGGAGCGCGAGAAGCGGATGG